>CAZLJI010000019.1:0-16991 GCA_964559565.1 uncultured Ignavibacteriaceae bacterium
TCGCCGGGATCGCAATGACATCTGTCTCATCAAGCTATGTAAAACCTGTAAAGTATAACTAACCGTTTCATTTTTAATTCCTTTCTTGCCAATGTTCGACTTCTGTATGTCGAACAGGATTATTTCATTAAAATTGTTTTAATTGTTTTATGAAAGTTTTCAGCTTCCATAGTTATTAAGTAGACTCCGCTGTTAAGTATTTTCCCGTTATTATCCGTCCCATTCCAACCAATTGAATATTCACCAGCGGAGATTTCTTCTTCGAACAAAGTATTTATTTCTTTCCCTAAAATGTCAAATACTGTAATTTTTATAAAAGTCGCTTCAGGAATTGCAAAATTGATTTTCGTCGATGGATTAAAGGGGTTTGGATAATTATTAAGTATGAAATATTTATTCTTCTGATTCATCAGATCACTTTCTACTTCTGTAATAAAATTCTGTCTTAACAGATATGAAAACGATACGAGTTGAGGATTGATATAGATCTCTATTGGCAGTATAATATCCTTTTTCTTATCTCCATCAAGATCATAAATATTTGCCTGATAGAATGTACTCCCGGGTTGAGTCTGTTCTCCAATTTTAGCATAATATATACTATAACTATGCTCGTTTGGCGCTCCATTAAATTTCAGAATTAAAACTAACTGACCTATCGATATTATTAACTCGTCAAGCCCATCATTATCCATATCTGCAGCTTGAAGATAATTAGCATCAAATGAATTAATAAATCTTAATTCTATTAATGCAACCTGTTCATACTTATTATCACCATTTGCTTCATAACACTGAAACCTTGTAATACCTTCAACAAAATCCTGTCCGCCAATCCAGAACTCTGGTTTTCCATTTCTATCAATATCTTTTGTCGCTGCTTTCATAAATGCATTGTATGTCGAAAAAGATCCCGTCCATACATTTTCATAATAATTGTTTCCGATGTTTTCAATTAAATATATTTCTCCGTGCCCTGTTCCGAAAACCAAATCAGTTAGATTATCTTCATCAAAATCACTGATCGCAAAACCGGAAAATTCCACTTGCCCTGTGGTTTGATAATGGAAAACCGTTTGGAAATTGTTAATACTGTCCCTGTACTCAGCAATAAACATTTCCTGTCCACCAGCTCCTTCTACAAATGCACAATCGGAAATACCATCCTTATCAAAGTCACCGAAAGTCATATTGTTTAGTTGATTCGGTTCATAATAGAAAGTGAAGTCATAACTTGTTGGCAAGACACCTAAGGTATCGCTTCTATATATATCACCATTTGGTTCTGATCGTGTTCTCAAATAAATTTCCTTTTTTCCCGTTCCGTGTACATCACCTAATCCGTGAACAAATACTGAAGTTGAATTAAATGCGAAAACGCTATCGAATTTACCTTCTTCGTTCAATTCATATATTTCAACTGGCCCAGCCTGTGGCGGCGCAGGGTATCTATATCTATCACTAAATCCGTACAATTCAGGCAAACCATTAAAATTCAGATCGGCAACAAAAGTTGGGTATGAGAAGATATTGGCAATATCAACTTTTTGCCAGAAGGAAAATTTATTTTTATATAATGTGGTGTCTATTTCCCACACATTTATGATAGTTGTTTCGACACCAACATTTTCATTATCTATTTTATTAATGCAGTTTAAGTTATAGATTTTTGAGAGTCCATCAGGATAAGAAAGCTTGTAAATATTTGGTGAGGTTTCTTCATATTTTCCTCCCCGTTCAACAAACTTCTGCAGCTCATACTCTTTGTTGAAATTGTTTTGCTGGGCATTAGCAATTGCACTTAAAACACACACAAGGAAGAAAAATATTTTTATCATCTTTTTACCCGATATTTTATAGGGAAAGAAATTATACTCTTAGAGTCCGGCAGACTCTCCGGAGTCTGACGACTGTTAGAGATTGCTTCTCCCGTCTTTCGCCGGGATCGCAATGACATCTGTCTCATCAAGCTATGTAAAACCTGTAAAGTAAATTCCTGTAACAATAATAATAATTACTTTGCAATAAAAAACTGCAAAGTATTTAACCAAATAAATTATAAAAGTCGGCAGGCTATTAGGAAACTGTAAAAACCTTAAATTTATTTTCAGACACCACCATTGCATCTTAATTCCCTCTCTTTAAGCCAGAGGCTTATCAACTCGATGAGTCCGTTTGATTCACGGAGTCTAACGACCTTTGGCTGAAAAAAGCTAATTGTTATTCAGCAATAATTAATTCTTCGACTCGAGGATGCAAAGATTAGAGCATCAAATATTATGCTTGAAATAAATTTGGCTTATCGAAAAAATTTTGCGGTGAAAAAAATTATCAGATAGGAATGTAATTAAGTAGCGAAAAGTTTACAGGAATAAAATCCCGAGGCGAACAAAACAAAAACCATCGCGGACAAAAATTTAACAGGACAGTAATCAGAGGACAGCAATTTTGCCCGCAATGGTACTAGGAGGCTATGAATTTATTTATAAGAGTGTAAAACCTTCATATAATTTGCGCGTTCAAACTTTGCCGGGTCATCAACATTCATATAGCTCATACTTCCGCGCATCTGGTCAACAGATTCATATTCTTTTTCTTCCATCCACAATTTCATTTTAGAAGTAACATCCGCAATATGCCCGATTCCAAATTTCAACAAGCAGGAAAGCATTTGAGTTACTTTAGATCCAGCCATAATCATTTTAATTACATCTTCTGCAGTGTAAATACCGCTTGTTGCAGCAAGGTCAGCATTTGTTCTTCCATAAAGGATTGCAATCCATCTTAGAGGAAGTCTCATTGCAAAAGGTGTACTTAAAATTACATTTGGTTCAACTTCAAGTGTTTCAAGATTAATATCCGGTTGATAAAATCTGTTAAATAGTACCAATCCATCTGCACCTGCTTTGTTCAACTCCTTTGCCATATGTGCAACTGAGCTGAAGAAGGGATGCATCTTTACAGCAATTGGTATTTTAATTTCTGATTTTACTCTTTTAACAATATGAACATATTTTTTCTCAAGCTCTTCACTTTTCTGATCAAGGTCAGTTGCCATAAAGTAAATGTTCAGCTCGAGTGCATCAGCTCCGGCTTGTTCAATCTGCTTTGAATAATCAATCCAGCCGCCAAGCGATTTACCATTTAAACTTGCAATCAGGGGGATATTAACTGATTCCTTAATTTTTCGAATGTGGTTCAAATACTCCTCGGGACCAAGCTTGTATTCAAATGGCTCAGGAAAGTAGCTTGTGGCTTCAGCAAAGCTTTCAGCAGATCCTGCTGTATGATGATGAAGCTCGAGAGATTCGTGCTCAAGCTGCTCTTCAAACAAAGAATAAAGAACAACTGCACCAGCACCAGCATCTTCCATCTGCTTGATGTTTGAAATATCATGAGAGAGTGGGCCTGCAGAAGGCACGATAGGTGATTTTAATTTTAAGCCTAAGTATGTGGTTGATAAATCCATTTTATAACCTTTGATTTAAATTTTCAAATTATTTTCTACTCTTGAGTTTTTTCGTTTTCCGGATCCCACGAGGCTAACCTTACATATTCTTTCCATCTGGTAGTCACATCTTCCTGAGCTGCTTTCATTAACTCTTCCGCTATTTTCGGATGAGATTTTGTCAACATCTTATAACGTGTTTCCATATAAGCAAAATCTCTAACTGGTATCTTCGGTTCTTTAGAGTCAAGCTTGAACGGGTTCTTACCCTCTTTTGCCAGATCAGGATGATATCTGTAGAGCTGCCAATAACCAGAATCAACTGCAGCTTTCTGATTCTGCATTCCCTTTCCCATATTGATTCCGTGTGCTATACAATGGCTGTATGCAATTATCAAAGAAGGGCCATCGTAGGCTTCAGCTTCCAGGAACGCTCTGAGTGTATGCTGATCGTTTGCACCCATTGCAACTTTTGCAACGTAAACATTTCCATATGTCATTGCCATCAAAGCAAGATCCTTTTTAGCACCGGGTTTACCAGCAGCAGCGAACTTAGCAACAGCTCCACGGGAGGTTGCTTTTGAACATTGTCCACCTGTATTAGAATATACTTCAGTATCAAGAACTAATATGTTCACATTTTTTCCGGAAGCCATCACGTGATCCAAACCACCGTAACCAATATCATATGCCCAGCCATCTCCGCCCATTATCCAGACTGATTTCTTCACAAGATAATCTGCAATGCTGAATAAATGTTTTAAGTCACTCGTTTTTCCATTCGATCCTGCTCTAAGCATATCATTCAATTTTTTCTTCAGCGCTTCAACTCTCTCCCTCTGCTCATAAATTTCAGCTTCATCTTTCTGTGGTGAGTTCAATATACTGTTGACTAAATCTCCACCAATATCATTCGAATGCTTTTGCAGAAGTTCTTTAGCTTGTGAGTTATGCTTATCTATTGCAAGCCGGAACCCAAATCCAAACTCAGCATTGTCTTCAAACAGAGAATTTGACCAGGAAGGTCCTCGTCCATCTCTGTTTGTAGCCCACGGAGTTGTTGGAAGGTTTCCGCCATAAATTGATGAACATCCTGTTGCATTTGCTATGATTGATCTATCACCAAACAACTGGCTCACAAGCTTAACATAAGGAGTTTCACCACATCCGGAACAAGCTCCCGAAAATTCAAACAACGGCTCAAGGAATTGCGATTCTTTTACTTTTGTAACATTAATTTTTCTTCTGTCGATTTCAGGGATTGATAAGAAATAATCCCAGTTAACTCTTTCTTTTTCTCGCAGAGGAATCTGTTCTGCCATATTGATTGCTTTGAGTCGGGTTTCCTTTTTATTTTTTGCAGGACAAACATCAACGCAGAGTTCGCATCCTGTACAATCCTCTACAGCAACCTGAAGAGAGTAATACATATTCTCGCCGTAATCTTTTGCTTTGAACTTTGTATACTTAAATGTTGGAGGAGCATTTTTAATGAATGATTCATCATATACTTTTGCTCTGATTGTTGCGTGCGGGCAGGCTATCACACATTTATTGCATTGAATACAAACCTCAGTATCCCAGACAGGAACATTGAGTGCTATATTTCGCTTTTCCCATTTGGTGGTAGCTAGCGGATAAGTTCCGTCAATAGGGAATTTGCTAACAGGAATATCGTCACCTTCGAAGGCAATTATTTTCGCCGTTACTTCTTTCACAAAATCGGGAGCGTTTACACTAACCGGCGGCTGGAGTTGTATCTTGCTGGTGACAACTTCAGGAACTTCAACTTCAAAAAGATTTGCGAGAGTTTTATCTACTGCATCAAAGTTCATTTGTACTATCTTTTCACCTTTTGCGCCGTAAGTTTTCTTTATCGAATCTTTAATCAAGTTGATCGCTTCTTCTTTCGGGAAGATATTGGATATAGCAAAGAAGCAGGTTTGCATTATCGTATTAATCCTTACACCCATCCCAGTCTCTTCACCGACTTTGTACGCATCTATAATATAGAATTTCATTTTTTTCTGAATGAGGTCTTTCTGGACTTTTCCAGGAAGTGAATCCCACACCTCATCTTTTGATACTTTTGTATTGAGCAGGAAAGTTGATCCTTCCATTGCTTCTCTCAGCATATCTATCTTTTCAAGAAATACCTGCTGGTGACATGCTATGAAATTTGCACGATTGATCAGATAGGTTGATTTTATTTCCTTCGGACCAAATCGTAGATGAGAAATTGTCATCGAGCCAGATTTTTTCGAATCGTAAACAAAATATCCCTGTGCAAAATAATCAGTGCCTTCGCCAATAATTTTTATCGAGTTTTTATTTGCACCAACAGTTCCGTCTGCACCTAATCCATAAAACTTTCCTCTTAATGTCTCTTTAGCCTCGACTGAAAACATCGGATCGAAATCTAAACTTGAATTTGTAACATCTTCTTTAATACCAACAGTGAAATGATTTTTTGGCTTGTTGTTATCAAGATTATCAAATACAGCTTTGACCATTGCTGGAGTAAATTCTTTTGAAGATAGACCATATCTTCCGCCAACAATTTTTGGATAGTTAAACTTCAAATCTCCAGCAACATACTTTTCAGAAATAGAATTAACTACATCAAGATAAAGAGGTTCACCTGGAGAGCCTGGCTCTTTAGTCCTGTCCAGAACTCCGATAGCTTTTATTGACTGAGGAAGAGCATTTATAAAATGATCCATTGAGAATGGTCTGTATAGTCTCACCTTAATTAACCCGACTTTCTCTCCTTTTTCGATGAGATAGTTTACCGTTTCCTCTGCTGCATCTGCACCGGAACCCATCATTACAATAACTTTTTCTGCATCCTTTGCTCCGACATAATCAAATAAACGATATTGCCTTCCAACAAGTTTTGCAAATTTATCCATCTGCTGTTGAACAATGCCCGGACAAGCAATGTAAAAACTGTTAACTGTTTCTCTCCCTTGAAAGAAAACGTCAGGGTTCTGTGCAGTACCGCGTAGAACCGGTCTGTCAGGTGTGAGCGCTCTACTTCTGTGTGCAATAACAAGATCATCATCAATCATTGCGTGCATATCTTCAAAAGTTAATTCTTCAATTTTCATAACTTCGTGCGAAGTACGGAATCCATCAAAGAAATGAAGAAATGGAATTCTTGAATTCAGCGTGGCAGCCTGTGCAATTAATGCAAAGTCCATTACTTCCTGCGGGTTGTTAGAAGAAAGTAGTGCAAAACCTGTTTGTCTTGTAGCCATAACATCGCTGTGATCTCCAAAAATTGAAAGAGCATGAGCTGCTACTGAACGAGCTGAAACATGAAAAACTGTTGAAGTTAACTCGCCCGCAATCTTATACATATTCGGAATCATCAGAAGTAATCCTTGCGATGCAGTAAATGTAGTTGTTAAAGCACCACTTTGTAATGCACCGTGAACACTTCCTGATGCACCGCCTTCACTCTGCAGTTCGCTGACTGAAGGAATTATTCCCCATATATTTTTTTTACCAACTGCTGACCAATCATCGCAATGTTCGCCCATATTTGATGATGGTGTGATTGGATAAATTGCAATTACTTCGTTAGTATGAAAAGCTGAATAAGCAGCTGCTTCGTTTCCATCAATAGTTACTTTTTTTCGATTCATTTCTTTTCCGTTATGTTTATTAAAATGCGAGGAAATTTTGACAACCCCATAATCCAACTATTATACCAGCTAAATACTTGTAATTCTTGTTTTATTAACTGTTTTTTTTTCAATTATGGAAATCAAACCAACTATAAAAAAATGATTTCCCACTTTTAAGAATATGAATTTGTGACAATGAACTTCACATTAACCACCGCAGACATTCATAGTAAATACCTTCATTGATAGCTATCAATTATGAATATTTCTTATATTGTCTATGTAATTTCATCTGCTGTTTATCATTTACTAAATAGGAGCGTGCATGGAAAATCAAAACTACCAACCAATGACCATCATGGAATGGATCATCACTTTTATCATCACATATATTCCAATTGTTGGGATTGTTATGCTTTTTGTTTGGGCCTTTGGAGGTGATACCCATCCAAGTAAAAAGACTTGGGCTCAGGCAATGTTAATACTTTTCGCAATTGCAATCGTACTTGGAATTGTTTTCGCAGGTATAATCTTTTCAATGTTAAGCAATATGTTTGGCGCAATGGGTAGTTACTCATAGCACTATCAAAATTCTCTTTTAATTGAGGGCTTTAATGCCCTCTTTTTTTTGTCAAAAGTTTTTGTGCGTACTATTTCATAAGTTGATGAGTAAATTTTTATTTACTTTGGAATCATCCAATAAGTATCTGCAATAAATCATCATCCGGAGAAATTAAAAATTAATTCTACTGATAAATCCGGTTCCGTAAAGCAGCGCTTCGACTTCATTGATCAGTTCAGGGGCTTTGTTGGCATTTTAATGCTACTCGGTCATAGTTCCTACTATTTCAATTCCATCTGGTTATATCTTGATCCTTCTGATCCATTACTGCCAAACTGGGAACAATTTGTACTAAGATACATTGGATACTTGTGTGCACCCGGTTTTCTGATGATGAATGGTGCTATGGTTTGGTGGGCATATCAAAAGCGAATTTTAAAAGGAACTTCGAATTGGAGTGCTCGGTGGCATTTAATTCAACGTGGACTTTTCCTTGTCTTAGTTCAAATAACCTGGGTGAATTCTTCGTGGGGTGGTTTTAGTGAATTTAAACCCGGTCACCTCGGAATAATTTCTACAATCGGAATCTCAATGATTCTGCTTACACTGATCGTCAAAATACGATGGCAAATCAGACTCGGCATTTCAATGGCAATTCTCTCCATCTATCCATTACTGCTTAACATTTCTTACGATACTGAAGTATTGTGGCAGCAAGTCCTAATGCAGACATTTATTGATGCAGGTGACTTCAATAAATATCCGATCCTACCATGGTTTGCCCTCGCAATCTTAGGTTCAGTGATGGCAACCGGATGGCTAAAGGGGTGGAAAACAGATAAGCAGAAAATAATTTATAGCTTGGCAATCGGATTAACTTCAATTCTGATTGCAACAATTATTCGTATGGAACGCAGTTTCGGTAACATATTCCCCTTCTCCGATTTTGGATCATACTCTTTTTTCCTTGATCAAAAATATCCACCTAGTCTTTACCACAATCTCTGGTTCTTTGGATGGGTTGTTTTGGGTGTAGGCACTATCATTTTCATTAATAAAATATTTCCAAAATTATTAAACGTACTTTCAGTCGTGGGTAAGGTACCGCTTTTTTTCTACTGTGTTCACATTGCTATTCTTGGAATAGTTTCCAAAAGGATTGGGTTGTTTTATCGCGAAGGTGAAGTAATAGAAACATTGATTGGTTTTGCAGTAATGCTAATTGTTATGCTGCCACTAGCGAAATGGTTTGGCGGATTAAAGCAACGAAGTAAAAATTATATAATTAAGTTAATCTGATGAGCAAGAAAATATTTTTAAAATATTTTGGTCAAATAATTTTTAGCGTCTGCATTACTACATTTTTAATTTTCTGTATTTCGGGATGTTCAAGTCGGAAGGAGAAGCCGATAGTTTTGAATGATTCTACTCTGGTCTTTCCATCAAAATATGAAACCGGAATACAACCAAAAATTACATTCAGTAACAAAATTAGTAAGAAGACAGGCAAGCCAATTAATGCAAATACAATATTTAAATTACAAGACAAGTCTAAATTATTTGCAAGTGTAAATCTGGAAAAACAATCGAAGGATTATGATCGAGACTTGATGTTTCATATCGACTGGATAGATTCTTCCGGCAACTCATTTTATAAAAAACGAATTGATATTTCTCCGAGTGATTCATCAAATTGGATAACAAGTTCAATCTCAATATCACCACAGAAAAGACAAACTGGAAACTATACTGTCCGACTTTATTTGTTTCGTGAATTGATTGCAGAAAAGAGATTTCAACTTGTAGAATCCACAAATGACTCCGCAATTGTCAAAAAGAAAATCAAATCCGGTGATGAAAGGATAAAAAAAGAAAAAATAATTAAGCCCAAGGCTAAAGCAGAGACTATAAAGGCGAGTCTTGTATTATGTAGAAAGGTAAGCAAAAAAACAGGCAAACCAATTGGTGAAGCCACAACATTCACAATTAAGGATGAAGCAAAGGTGAGAGCAATTGTAAATGTTGAGAAGACAGATATAAAAACTAATGAGCAGATGAATTTTTACTTTGAATGGATTGGACCGGATGGCAAAACATTTTACAGGAAGAAGATAGTTTATACAACCAGTAATCCTTCATTCACCATTTCAAATTCAATTTCAATAACTCCTGAAAAGCGATTGCCCGGTAATTATAATTTGAGAATCATATATCGTAAAAAAATTATCGCGGAGAAAAAATTTGAGCTTGTTCTTCCGGAGCAATAACTCAGCCTTAATTCATTCAGGGCTTTGAGATGATTATCAGACCTTCAACTTCATCAGCTACATAAACATATTTGTCATCGAGCGCTACGGCCATTGCATATTCTGTCTCAACAGTACCAATTCGAACAGGTGCAGATAAATTAGTTACATCAAAAATTTGAAGCCCTCTTAATTCCGTCGTCAAATAAACTTTATTTTCACTATAAACTACTTCTTTAGCATATCCTCCTGAAGCATAGCTCCCAATAATTTTCACATTTGCAGTGTCTGAATAATCAACAATAACCAAACCTCCGGTTCCACATGCCAGAAATGCGACAGGAAGATCGGGATGAATTGTTACATCTTCTGCAAATCCTGGTGTATCGAGCCAGCCTACTAATGGGTAGATATTATAACCGTCCTGAAAATCAGAAATATCAAATATTGTAAATCCTACTTCACCACTCGCAATAAATAAGAAATTACTGTCAGCTGAAGTACAAACTGCTTGTGCAAATCCCGGGACGAAAAATGTTTGCCTGAAATCCGGATATGTGGGGTCACTTACTTTTGTAATATTGACACCTTCTTCACTAACTGCTGTGAACAGATAATCACCCATAATATGAAAATTTTTCGCTGGCGCAATTGCACGAATTTCTGGTGTGATTAACGGTTGCACGGGATCGGCAACATTTACGATGCTGACTCCAAACACACCAGTCGCAAGATAGATTACACTATCCTTTTTAGCTAATTTATAAGAGTATCCCCTTAGACCATAAGTCACTTCCGAAATGAATTTTGGCTCTTTAGCATTCCCAACATTAAGTATTATTAATCCGCCTTGTCCTTGTGATATATATACCAAAGTATCTCTTGATAAAATATCCTGCGCAAATCCTGAAGTAGCATACTTGCTTACAATTTTGTAACCTCCATCTCCACCGATAATTGACTCAGGGTCATTTGGAGTGCCGCAGCTTAACAACAATGTTATTGATGTTATAAGAAGTAAGTATAAAAACTTTTTCATATAATTTCTCTTATTAGTGATTTATAATCTCTTTAAAATTTCAGAATGTAATTAAAATTTATTCCTATACGATATTGAGTGTAATCTTTTTCGTCGGAGACATACTCTTTATTTTCATCAGCAGCAGAACTGGACTCTCTTCCAAACCAATGATAGAAAGCAGTTGCAGAAAAGTTATCCAGAAGATCAATATTATAGTTAATAAGAACACGGTAGTTGTAATCGAAACGTCCCGCGTGTAATGGATCCAATTCTAGAAAATGATCAGTTGTGTAAAATGCTCTCAAATATTGTAAATCGATGCTGATGTCATTGCTCCGTGAAAAAACCTTAGGCAGCACATAACTGAAGCCTGCATAATATGCATGCTCATAATTAGTTGCATCTGAATCGTCAGAGTCCTCTTTGGTTTCACCCGGTTCATCAAAGCCTTTAGCATCTGAGGTTGAGTAGAAGTAACCAAAATTGAAATTAAGATTGTTAAACAATGATTGGTATATTCTTACACCGTATATATAATCGTTGCTGTCATACTCAGTATTCGATTCATCAAGATAGTATCTGTCGTAAGCAAAATAAATACGTGCCCGAGTTGTTTTCCAATCAAAGATATGCTGGAGCCAAAAGTTGAAATCATCTTTAGAAAAAATGTACGGCCTGAACGTTTCAGGAGTGGATCCATAATATACTACCCAGTCTTCATCTCGAAAATGGCGCACATAGAAGTTTGGTATATATGAATATGAGGCCGAAAAGGAAGTTGAAGCTGAAAAATATTGGCGAAGGAACACGTTATATGTTTCCCAAGTTTTAATTGAGTTAAGAGTATATGCATCAGAATCAAAACCAGCACCAAGGATAGTTTTTAGACTTCCGATAATTTCATCAGTATAAGTGATGCCAATCGAATAGCTCCATACCAGGTCATCAATAGTCTCGACGTGAAATCTTCCTTCGTCTTCCCTGTTTTTAAATCTGTCGATATATTTTTCAGAATATTTTAAAATGTTACTGTCATAGTAAGGTTTTATCGAAATGCTCAGTGTCCATTTATCAACTTTCTTCTCCATCTTATTTTTCTTTTGTCCGTATAGCTCATTAATCGGATTCGACAGAATAATCAAACAACAAAGCAGATTAATACTGTATTTGATTATACTATATTTATTAATTTTCATAAACAATTAATTACTTTCCAGTTTAATATCTTTTTTAGGGAATAAAATTCTTCCAAGAATTAAATACTTATCCAGTGTATTGATTTCATAATTATGAACTCCGGAAGGGACGCTGATAAATATCTCATTTGCTTTACCAGGAGTTTTCTTCTTATCTTTTTTATATTTTGTAATATCACTTCGATCAGAACAAAGCATATAAGTATTTTTTAATTTTCTGTCCTCTTTTACTTCTACGCGGTAACTTAATTTGCCTTTCATCTTATAATCAAATTCAACGCGATTTAGAACTCTTAAGGTTGTTGGTCCTGTAACTCTTATCTTCAATGGTTTAGTTGAAGTGTATCTGTAGTATGAAATAACATCTTCATTTGTTACCAGACTTACAGGTTCGTTGGGATACATCGGCGAAAGCGAAACCCAATCGATTTTTTTCTCCTTGATTTCGGTAAACAGAGAACGCGTAATTATTTCAATATTTTTTGAGCCGCTCCATAATTCAACTGACTTCTCACCGCGTGGTAATTCACTTAAGATATTCTCACCAAGCGTCGGAAAACCTTGTGTAGCATTTTTAAATTCAGATTTTTCATCGATTTTAGCATTGTTGAATTCAATTTTAGTTTTAGTGCCACCATTAATTCTGTAATAAACAACGTAATCAACATCTGTGTAATTTTCACCTGGAAGCTGGCAGCGAGAAATTATTTTTAATTTTCCCGGACCTCTTGTTGTTAACACAATTGCTTCATCATTCGATAATGGATAGTACTTATAACTTTTCCCTGAAACGGCGAGTGAGATGGAACCGTTAGCATTCTTGGGAATCAGCACTTTTGTTTTAGGAGCGCCAAAACCAGGAATATTTATTAATGAGAATACGAGGACGATAAAGAATGATTTATGCAAATATTTAAATTTCATTTTTTCAAAGTAATAAATCAGAATTTTGATGATCAATTTCAGCAGTCTTGATTGGAGTTTTCACCTGTTCAGTTCCAAGCTGATGACGCTTTCTTTCCATGAAAAAAACGAAGGCGATTGCAATCACCAGAAACAAGCTCATTCCGGCTGTAAGCAGAACGCTGTATCTTTTCTGAATGAAAATTTCTCCTTCACCCGGCCTTGGCAGTGGTATTGGATTTAAAGGTAATCCATATTGCAGCGCAAGCTGATTAACATTTAATAAGTGAATTACAGGAATGTTTTTCTCAGCCATATAAATAAGCAAACCTCTCACCGGATAGTTTTTCATTGGAAGAGTTTTTGATAAACCGCTTGGAATAAACTGAACGTTTTCAATAGAACCTACACTTGAAATACCGCCACCAACATTAATAAATGCTTTTATTTTTTCTTTCTTTCTATGCCTGTTATATATCTCAATTCTTTTCTGAATACTGCTTTCAAGATGTTCTTCATTGATAAATTCAACTTTATTTCTATCGATTGCTTCAATAATCAATTGCCTTCCTTCCGGGCTAAGACCTCTTCCCCTGTCAAGCCCACCACCGATTGAAGCAGCAACTGATCTGTTTTTGAAAACACCGCCGTCGTATAAAGATTTCTCCATATCCAGCCATGTGTAATACGGATCATTTGCACCCCAGTTAGAAGCGCCAACTGATGTGATGATTATTGGCTTCAACTTTAATGTCTGCAAAGCTGAGTGAACCGCAACATTCAGTCCCGGGAAAGAACCGGTAAATGCAACAGCAACAACATCATTTTTTTCAAGTTCAGATTCCTTAAGCATATCAATAACGACTGCGGCAAAATTAGGATTGGTTGATGTCAGCTTTGCTTCAATGTATCCTCTGTCTGTTGTGATAGGGGTAATATCCTGACCAATCAAAGCTGTTTCATTGGGATCATTTACAACATCCACAAAAACACTTTTGCGCATTCGTGATTCTTTCAGGTAATTCGCTGCTTCTGATGCGAGTCTAGCTGCTTCAATTTTTTGATAGTAGAATTTTAGTTTAACATCCTCTTTGCCATACTCCACGGCAAGAAAAGCCATTAATGCAAGAAGCGACAATACGCTGAGTACTGTTTTTGAACCTGAATTTAAATTATAAATCTGCAAATGTTAACTAAAAAATTTATGTCGGTAGCAATTCGCCGTTAAAAATTAAAATTACAATCAATCTCACCAATACTGAGGTAATAAAAAGCACACAAATCGTTCTGTAAATGCCTTGCTTCCCAAACCAATGTGCAATTAAACCAGGCACAACCCAGCCAACTGCTTGCAATTGAACCATATTGGAAGTGAGATCAATCAATAAAAACTGTCTTGAAAAATTTGCAAGCAGGCATCCAACGAGCAGACAAACAACCATCTGTCTTCTTCCATAAAGAAAGGTATAATGACCTAAAATTTTAATTATTAGAAATGTGGATAAGCTAACAAGTACAATTCCTGCAAGTCTGTCAGGTTGAGATAATTGCAAAGCAATGTATCCAGGGACTACAATTCCACCGGCAGCTAATCCGAAAACTTCGTAAGAAAGCAGGCTGAAAATTAATCCGAGAGTGATAGCAAGCTCAACCATAAACAACACTCCGGTTTTCAAAGAAGTCGGCTACCTTACCACCCATCCCGCCCATATTTCCAATTGCAACAACGGTTGATTGTTCGATTGTGTATGCAAGAATTGCTTCGAAGACAGCTTCAGGCTCAGCCCAGCCAAGATTTACAATTTTATTCCGTTTGACGCCGCCGGAAACGGCTAATTCCTCAACAACTTCGGATGACTGCCCGATCAGTATCAAATAGTCAAACTGCTCTTTTAATTCTGAGCCGATCATTGATGATAATTGTTTTGCTCTGTCTAAACGATCCTGTCTTGTATTCAGTAAAATTATTTTTACTCCGCGTAAACCTATTTCTCTTTGTATTTTTTCCCAGATCATAAGAGTTGATTGAGGATCATTTGCTGCAAATGCATTGAAGAAATTAATATTCTTATTAAATACATTTACCCTCGATAGTTTTAACGCACCTGCATCAGGAATCGCTTTATACATTCCCTCGAGAGCTGTTTTCCTGTCAACACCAAGATGTAAACTTACTGCAAGAGCAAGTGCAACATTTTCTCTGTGTTCGATATAATTGAAGTTTTTCATTTCTTCTTCAGTTACCAATTCCTCGTCTGCTAAATCTATTTTACAATTTCTTTTATCTGCTATCGCTTTAAGCTTTTCAAAAACATTTTTTTCGGCAGTGATAAGGTGCTGGTTTTTAGGGATAGTATTTCCAAGTGCTGAAGCAATTTCCGGAAGAGAGTAACCCATCACATCAATATGGTCTAATCTTACGTTTGTAATCACACCTAGTGTAGAGTGCAGCATTCTATTCTCAGTAATCCATTGATATTGCGGCTGAACTGCCATGCATTCCATTACAAGCGCTTGTGCATTTCTTTTAGACGCAAATTTTACGATTGAAAGTTGTTCGATAATATTAGCACCAGCTTTGCGGTATATTCCAACTTCACATCCATTTTCAAGGATGAGTCGAGGGTAAGTACCCGTAACCTTTGTGATTGTCTTGATACCTCCCTCCCGCAACGCCGCACCAATTAATCTTGTAACACTGGATTTTCCCCTCGTTCCATTGACGTGAACTCTAATGGGAATTGAATAAATCCTTTTTTGATGAAGATAAAATTCAATCAAACCATAGATAGAAACAATCACAAATACAATTAATAAAACTATAAAAACATACATATCGAAAGATTGTTCCGCTAAATCATTTCCGCTTCAACGTTATCGAAGAACTTTCTGCTGAAATACATTTACTTAAGCAGTATCATCTTCTTTGTCTGTATAAAACTATTCGCCTGAATTCTATAGAAATAAACTCCGGATCCAACCTTAACTCCAAAACTGTTTTCCCCGTCCCATACTGCTTCATACCTCCCGGCAGATTGATTTCCATCCTGCAAGGTTTTTACCAAAGTTCCGTTGATGTCAAAGATGCTCATTTTTACAAAAGACGGTTCGGGTATCGAATAACTAATTCGTGTTTCAGGATTAAATGGATTTGGATAATTCTGTTCCAGCGAATATTCAGTTGGTATTATTTGCTCAATTTCTTTATCATCATCAACAGTAACTACAGTTGGGGCTTTAGTGGTAAACTTAATCGCAATACCACTCACTAATTCATTCGCAGTTGCATCATAAATTTCATTGTATAAATATGACAAACCGACATCCTCGCTGCTGTTTTCAATTCCCACTGTACAGCTTCCGGCTTCTTCAACTTCTTTATACTGTAATATTATTTCTCCATCCCCGGTGGGTGTCGGGTAATAAGCAGGATCAAGAAGAATAATTTCAAAAGTTTCTTTATCATTCAGGTCGGAATAATGCGGTACTGTGTCCCATTCTACTATGAACCGATGATTAACAGGATCAGAGTAATAGTATAGTTTTCCTCCACCTTGAGGTCCATTGGAAAAGAAATCATCCCAGAACACAGCGGTCATATTATTGAGCGTATCCAAACAAGGAAGCGAGCAGTTCAGAGATTTAGTTTGTGTCCCGCTGCCGAAAGCAATCCAGCCATCGCCGCTTACTCTTACTTGTGAAAAATTGTTTCCATAATATTTAAAGTTGAATGGCAGATCAACAGTTTGTGTAAAATCACTTAGTCCGCCCGGTTTGGGTATTTCTGTTCCAACCGCATCGATTTCAACCCAGTCGAATTCGGGACGCTGTTCCCAGAGAATGTCAGTACTCGAATATGCATAATATCCGTACCCATCCGGTCCGGTGGGATCTGAAACTGAAGGCATAGCAACTTCGAGAGTTATTAAATCTGTCAATGCATAAGGATATAATCCGTTCTGAGTTTCCAGCTTTAGTACGAA
>CAZLJI010000020.1:0-16054 GCA_964559565.1 uncultured Ignavibacteriaceae bacterium
ATGATTGAACGTCAAGTCAAGAATATCCTTCGTGAAAGCAAGATCAGGAAAAATGTTGTTACAATTGTGACTCAGGTATTAGTTGATAAAAATGATCCCGCATTTATAGAACCAACCAAACCCGTCGGCAGATTTTATTTGAAAGAAGAAGCCGACCTTCTTGCAAAATCAGGTGGATTTATTTTCAAAGAAGATCCGAGGAAAAGAGGCTGGAGAAGAGTTGTTCCTTCGCCTGAACCGATGGATATCTTAAATAAAAAAGTGATTCGTGATTTAGTTAAACGCGGAAATATTGTAATTGCTGCGGGTGGTGGGGGAGTTCCTGTTTACAGGGATGAGAAGAAAAATCTTGTTGGTGTTGAAGCCGTAATTGATAAAGATCTTGCCTCATCTTTACTTGCTACAGAAATTGAAGCTAATGCATTTTTCATTTTGACAGATGTGCCAAACGTTTATCTGAATTTTCACAAACCGAATCAACAAAAACTGGAAAAGATTACTATGCAGGAAGCTGAGAAATATTTGTATGCAGGAGAGTTTGCGGACGGCAGTATGGGTCCCAAAATTTTAGCTGCAATTCAGTTTGTGAAAAATGGAGGAAAAGAAACAATAATTACTGAATCAACGCAGCTGGATAATCCTGATTGCGGAACCAGGATTGTGGCAGATAACCCTCAATCTTAAATTACTTTGAATAAATGTAGTTGTTCAAAACTTCTACAGTCAATTTGCAGGCAGATAAATCCAATTCCAGTAAATCCCTCATAGCAAGCACACCGATAAGTTTTTCATTTTCAATAATTAATATATGACGGGTATTCGCTTCTTTCATTTTTGCAAGAACCGATTCATTAGCTTCGCTTATATCGGCTATAACTAACTTCGTGCTCATAACATCTTCAACTTTTGTTTCATCCAGACTTTTATTCTGCGCAATAACACGTTTGACCAGATCTCTTTCCGAAAATACACCGACCAGTTTTCCATCCTCCATAATTGGGACCAGTCCGACTTTCATTTCAGCCATATACATTACTGCGTTTCTAATCGTAGTTCCTTTATTAACTGTGTAGAGCTCTCGATCTGCCAGAATCTCTTTGATATTTTCCATTGTAGTTCTTTCTTTTTGGTCTTAATATAAAAATTATCCTTTCAGTTGCAAAGAGCAAAACAAAATTCCTGCTAAACGAATCAATATCAAATAACTTTATTCTATCTCAAAAAATTAATTAAGCTAAGTTGTCTGTGAAAAGTTGAAAGCGGTTTGCTACTCGGTTCTTTGAATAAATTCTTTTATGATTTTATCATTTGAGGAGATAAGTTCTGCGGGTGTTCCCATAAAATGAATTTTTCCTTCGTGCATCATAGCGACCTGGTTTGCTACATTTTTTACACTGTACATATCGTGAGTAACTACTACTGAAGTGACATTCAACTTATCTGTAAGTTCTTTTATTAAATCGTCAATAGAATCTGACATTATCGGGTCCAGCCCTGTTGTTGGTTCGTCATAAAAAATATAATCTGGATCAGTAATAAGTGCACGAGCTAGCCCAACTCTTTTTTTCATTCCGCCCGAAAGTTCAGCGGGTTTTAATTTTTGAACTCCTTTCATGCCAACTAATTCTAATTTCTCTGCGACTCGTTTATCTAATTCAGCTCTTGAAAAATTCTTTCCAGATTCAACTAACGGAAGAGCTATATTTTCCTCAACTGTCATCGAATCAAATAGTGCAGAAGCCTGAAACAAAAATCCGAACTTTCTCCTGAGTATATAAAGTTCCTGCATTGACATTTCATCTACTCTGTGTCCTTCAACTTTTACAAAACCTTCATCAGGATAAAGCAATCCAACTATATGTTTTATTAAAACACTTTTACCGCAACCACTTCTACCGATAATAACAATTGTCTCGCCGGTCTCAATTTCAAGATTAACTCCCTGAAGGACTTTGTTATCGCTAAAAGATTTATGAAGGTTTTTAATTTCTATCATATTATTCTTTAATTATCACCGTTTAAAATAGATAAAAGACTGCAGGATTATAAATCGGAATTTAAAATAAAAAACCGGACGAGAAATTAATCCTGCCCGGTAAATTTTATCTGAAACTCGTTAAGTTTAGTTGTTTACAATTATTGCTGCGCCAAGCTGCTGATCACCAACTCCGGCAACAAATCCTCTTGCGTACGCAGTATAGATTTCACCGGAAGTAAGAGTAATATTTCCTAAATCTAAAACAACAGTTGCTGTTCCAGCAAGCCTAACTTGTAAATTATATGTCCCGGCATCTAAAGGTGTGAATGCTGTAAATCCCTTAAACGATATATTACCGAATACAACAGTTCCATCAGAGAGAGTAATGTCAACTGTTGGTGCATCTGGTGATAAGTGAATAAATCTTACATGAGCTTTACCTGAAGCAGGTGCTGCTAAATTATCTTCCAAAACCAGAGGCTCAATGTTTGCAACCGAATTGACGGCAAATATTGAATAAGACTTATCCTTTGCAAAATTTATATTTCCTTCAATAACTGTAGTTGATGTACCGGTAACGTTAACCTTAATATTCCTTGTACCACTTGGTAAGGTTAAGTAAGGTGTGTTTTGAAGGTAAGTAAGATTTGTACCAGCAACTGTATTATCAACGAGTATATCAACTCCTGGTGCATCTGGTGAACCATGAATTACCATTGTTGATGAATTTGACGGAACTGGCTGTACTGGATCTTCTTCATCATTGCAACCTACGAATGTAAATGCAGTTATTGAAACTGCGAGCGCTAAAACAAGATTTTTGAATTTCATTTTGATTTCCTTTTTAATAGATGAAATATTTAATACTTAGTTAACGAACTTTATAACAGATTGTCCTCTCCTGAGGTTCCATTTCAGAAAAATTTTTTATAAATGGATTAAAAAGACTGATTTGCCTGTTGAGGCTATCGAAGCTAAAAATTGCGATTTATATCGCGAAGTGCTGAATTCTATTGAGAGATTTAGACGAAAATTTGTTTCAGATGATGATCCATGTGATCAACATAATCTTTCATAAGGAAAAATAACGTATCAGCATTTTCAAAAGGATCTTCTGCCTTTATTTTTATTTTAAGATTCTGTTCGGGAGCGTTTTGCATTATGTATAATATATGCTCGTTGTAAACTTTCCACAATTCTAAAAGCTGCTGAGTATCCTTGTCGTTATAATTCTGAATTCTCACCCAATCATTTTGTGCATAACCTTCAACAAAAAATGGTTGTGGCATAAATTGTATTTTAATAAACCTGTGATGATTGTTCGCTGCTGAATCAATTAAATGTCCAAGTAATTCCTTCTTTGACCATTTATCTGGTGCTGGCTTTCTTCTCAATTCCCCCTCGGGATATTTTAAGAAATTAGATGGAACCACATTGATATGCTGCTGTAACCGATCGATAACTTTTTTTAGTTCTTCACTCATAGATTTTCCTTTAAACTTGAATTATAACTTCCTCGCGACAACAACTACAGTCTTCATAGATTCAACAACACCTGAGCCTTCGTTAATTGCTTCTAGAAAGACAATGTAGATTCCAATTCTCAACGTCTGTCCATCCTCATCTAGTCCATCAAAAATAACTGAGCCGGAAGGACCGCTTGCCTGGTTGTTAGCTAGTGTTCTGACAAGTCTTCCTTTATTGTCAAAAATTTTTATCCGGACCTGCGAAGTTGCTTGCGTTAATTTGTAATTGATGATTGTGAAATCTTCAAAGCCATCATTATCCGGTGAGAATGGATTTGGTGATACAGAAATATTTGATTCAATATTAGGATTAACTGTGTAAATGCTGTTCTGGTTTCCGGGTGTTGCACCAATCGAATTAACAGAACTGCTCCAATTACTCGGATCGTTTGCACCGAGATTCGGGTTTATTCTTTCAAGAGAAATATTTTTTGTCGAACCAAAATTATCGTTATGCCATTTGTCGGAGTACCAAACTGAATCAATAACATTTCCTTTTACATCTTTTAAAAGAATTAATTCTCCAGTATTCACCAAACCAAGGTTTGAAACACCAACGATGGTTTTTGGTACGGATTCATCCAATCCATATTTAATTATTACCAATGAATCTGCAGCCAATAAAAAGAAAGAATTGTTCGGCACCGTTAATGGGATTTGTGAAAGTCTGTAATTGTTCCCGTTCTCATCAACTATTTCCCAGCCTCCGATGTTAACGGAATCGTTGCTCAAATTCAGGAATTCAATAAACTCACTGTTATCTGTTTCCGGGTCAAACATAATTTCATTTATGACAAGATCATTTCTTTCGTAATCGGGAACATTGAGAATTGAGTTCGGCTCTCCGGGAGTGCTTCCATTTGGACTGAGAGAGGTTGTCCAGTTTGTGCTTTCGTTTGTTGGCACTTCAAGTGAAATTCTTTCAAGCGATAAACCTCTTCCTCCGCCCCACGAAGAAAAATAAAATAAGCTGTCAATTATTCCATTTCTGAAATCATAAATAACAACTCCATCTGAAGTATTGCCAAGTGATCCGAAGTTTGTAAAGAAGACTTTCGCCGTAACTCCGGGATGAGCTGAATTGAACGAAGTATCTTTTGCAATCACGATATATTCATCTGGCTGTAAAAAAACATCTTCATTTGTGATGAAACTTTTTGTAGGAGTTGTAAGCACATCACTGATTGACCAGTTTTTTATATTGATACTATCTCCAGAAACATTCACCAGTTCAACCCATTCAGGTTTGTTGGTTTCGGTGTTATACATTACTTCATTTATCAAAACAATGTCTTCAGGAAATCCGGGTTCAACAGATTTTTCAAAATAATTATTGAGTGTGTCTTCGTCAGCTGAATAAACTATTCTAACATTGGTTAATATTTTTGAAGTGATATTCTGTATTGGTGATGTTGAAGTAACATTTACTGAATCACCTGCGGCAAGATTTAATCCTGTTTCAAAGCTAAGAAGCAAATCAACTACATTATTCGTATCTGTGTCGATATAATACTCAACATTAAAATTATTTGCATCGCTGCTTCCATTATTTCTTATAAGAGCTGAAACAAAAACATCATCACCTTCAACAGGAAAGCGCGGATTGAAGTTCATTCCAGCAACCGAAAGATCAAACTGTTTTGGAGTCAGACTGTTTATCCTTCCTGGCGTACTTTGCTCAATATCGAGAGAGGATCCCCAATTAGTCAGAAGGTTTGAACTTGCGTTCACAGATAATCTTTCGAGAGAATAACCATTTGTTCCTCCCCATTGGTTTGAGTAAAGTACAGAATCCATTTGAAGTCCGCGATTATCCTTTAACACCACGCCATCAATGTCATTGTTCAAAGAAGGTAAAGAAAGAACAAAAACTTCTGAAGGGATGAGCCGATGAAAATCAAAAATAGCGGCGCTTCTGCTTAAGATGAGAAAAGAATTAGGTTCGATAAAAACATCCTGATTTATCATAACAGTTGTTGGAGTTGTAAATACATCATTTATTTCCCAGCCGTTAAGATTAATGGAAAGATTGGTACGGTTGTATAGCTCTATCCACTCGGGTTCGCCTCCGACTGGAGTATACATAATTTCATTAATGACGATTGACTGTGGCGGTAAACCGGGCTCAATTGATTTATAAAATTTATTATTTGTTGTATCCTGATCTGAACCAAATAATGCATTTACGAAGAATCCACGTTGAGTCTGAATATTCTCTATTGAATAGTTGAAGCTAAAATTTCCGGAATCGTTTGCTGCAAGAAACAGTGTCTGAAGACCTTCTAAAAGAACATCTGGAATAGAATCAAGATTAGTATCTTCAAAAAGCTCCAATGAAAAATTCGCATTGTTATTGCCTGGATTTTTCACTTTTATTGAAATTGAAACCGTATCTCCCTCAAGAGGGAATTCTGGATTGAATAAGACATCGTCAACAGCAATATCAAAATCTTTTTTAGTTAATGAATTAATTAATCCGGGAGTTGCTTTAAATAAATTCGTTGAAGTTCCCCAGTTTGAAGGATCAACACTGGATTCTTCCGTAGAAATTCTTTCAAGAGATTTGCCACCCGTATTGCCGCCCCACGAAGGTAAATAAGAAAGTGAATCGATCAGAACACCCAATGAATCTTTAATTACAACTGCATCGCCAGTGTTGTTCAAAGCAGGTAAGCTCAATCTTATGATCTCCGAAGGAATACTGTAAAAATTTAATATGGATGAATCGGCCGTCAGGACAATAAAATCATTTGCAGGAATAAACTTATCCGTATTAGTTATTGTAACCGATGAAGCTGCGTCTGAAAATTTCCATCTCTTTAAATTGATTGGTGAAGAAGTCACATTATAAAGTTCAACCCACTCCGGTTCACCAGTTGAAGGCGAATACATAATTTCATTGATAACCACATCGTTGTAATTGTTCCCGGGTGGGAAGACATTGAATGATTTAATCAACTCGTTGTTATCGGGTTTTTCATCAGGAGTAAATAATACGTAGCTAATTATTTGATAATTTCCTGCTGATAGTGAATTCATAATTGTGCTTGCAGTAATTGAATCACCGGAAGCAAGATTAGTATATTGTTGAGTGAAGATTATTTCACCGGGGTCTGCGGTCGAATCAAAATTTGCATCGTTATAAATCTCAATTGAATAATTGTCAGCAGAGCTTGTACCAATATTTTTAACTTTTGCGATAACTGTAACATCTTCACCTTCAGTAGGATTTAAAGGTTGAAAAGTTATCGAAGCCAGCTGTAAGTCAAATTGAACAGGAGTAACTGAGTTTGTAAATCCCGGAGTTCCATTTGCCAGAACTGAATTTTCCCAATTAGTTTGAGAGCTGTCTTTGATCATTATTTTCTTTTCATCGGAACGACCTTGCGGATTATTCGCCGAATACAAATACGATTCAAGAGTATCGTCAACAGCATTTAGCAGCCAGATTGGTCTGTTTTCTGTATTAGCCATTCCAGAAGTACCGAATGAGTTATCCGATATTTTTACTACAAGGGCCTCAGCGGGAATCAATCCATCATAAATTCCACTGCCAACTATGTAATCGCCTTCAAGAATAATTGCAAAAGATTTTGGAGGAAGAATTGTTCCTTCACCAGCATCAATTATTAAATCAGGATTGGAAGTAGAGTATTTTATTTTAAAGCTATTTATATCAATGCTTTCAGTTTCGCTGTAATTGTATAATTCAATGAATTCATTTGGACCTGTTTGAGGATAGAACATTATTTCGCTGAGGATTAATGTAGAATCCGACTGAGGAATTAGTAACGGAGATAGCAGATAAAATATTGGTAATATTTTTTTAAGCATATAATATTTATTAATTCTTTCTTGCTGGGAGTTCTTTACTCATAAAGAAATCAAATAGCCAATCGGGCATGTACTTCATAATTTTTGACCCAATAACGATAGGCAGAGGAAACTGGATAATACTTTTTTCTTTTTTGATCCCATTCAAAATTATTTTTGCTGCTCTATCAACATCCATCAGGAAAGGCATATGAAATTCGTTCTTATCGGTCATTGGTGTTCGGACAAAGCCAGGTTTAACGATTAAGACTTTTATGTTGTGTGGTTTTAATTCAATTCTTAAACTTTCTAAAAGTAAAGTCGCTGCAGCTTTACTTGCATTGTAGAAGCCGCTTCTGGGATATCCCCGCGATTCTGCGAGACTTGATACTCCTACAATCATTCCTTCATTCCGTTCTATAAAATCGGGTAATAACTGTTCAACACAATTTACAATCCCAAGTGTATTCGCTTCAAAGATTTCTTTTGCTATATACGAGGAGTACTGACTTACATCCGTTCTCGAAGAAACACCAGCATTCAAAATTGCGATATCTATCTTTCCAAAATCCTTTTTTACCCTTTTGAATGAGCTCCGAACTTCATCGACATTTCCAACATCACATTTATACGCTCTAACTTGAACACCACCAATTTTTATTTCATTTACCAAATTATCGAGAATATTTACCCGTCTGGAGAGCAGGGCAATCGAGCAATTTTCCTTTGGCAGTAATTTTGCAAGGGAATACCCGATTCCGGAGGAGGCTCCGATTAATAAGACTGTTTTGTTATTGAGATCCATGTGTGCAGGGGCATTTTATCGAAATTCAGGAAGGAATTTAAACAATTGGGAAGTGTATTTAAACTTTGTAAAAAAGAATCTATTGTTTATCTTTTCTCAAAAATTATTCCAAGTTAATGGATAAGCAAATTTTACCGGTTGGAAATATATTAGTCAGAAAAGAAATAGCGGAAATCCCCTTCAAATGCGACTTATTGAAGTGTAAAGGGGCTTGCTGCACTTTTGAAAGTCACTATGGTGCGCCAATAACATGGGATGAGGTTAATCGGATCAATCAGGTTCTTTCCACAGTTATTAAGTATCTCCCCAAGGCACATAAAACAGAAATTGAAGAGAATGGATTTTTTGAAGTAAAGAAAGATGAGCCGCTTCTCAAGAGCATTGACAACCGTGCTTGTGTGTTCGTTTACTATGAAAATGAGGTCGCTAAGTGTGCAATGGAGAAGGCTTACTTCGATGGTAAAACTGATTTCAGAAAACCTATATCCTGCCATCTTTTCCCGATAAGGATTTCTGATTTCGGAGGAGATGTGTTAAGGTTTGAGCATCTCGACGAATGTCAACCGGCGCTTGAACTTGGGAAAAAAGAAAATACAACTGTTGCAGAATTCTGCGAAGAATCACTCAGCAGGCTCTACGGTAAAGAATGGTATTCACAATTTAAGGAACTAATCGGGAAATAAAATGCTAACACTTAGTCAACGATTATCACAACAGCAAAAACTTTCGCCGCAGCAAATTCAGTATCAGAAACTATTGCAGCTTAATACTCTTGCACTTGAGCAGAGAATTAAAACTGAGCTTGAGCTTAATCCAATACTCGAAGAAGAAATGGAATTATCCCAGGAAACTGATGATAAAGAAAAGGATAAAGATGAAGACAGTGTTTCTGAAGAAATCAAAGATCCAGATAATGAAGAGTTTAGCTTAGAAGATTATATGAACGATGATGATTACGATCACGAAAAAATTTACCGTGGAAGCGATGAAGAGCAGTATCATCCACTAGCTCCTGTGAGAGAATCATTGTCTGAACATCTGATTGAACAGCTGAACATGCTAAACCTCGATGAAAATATATTCAGACTCGGTGAGGAGATAATCGGTAACCTTGATGATGGAGGATACCTCAAAAGAAGTCTTGAAGAAATATTGAACGAGCTTGAATTATTTGATCACATCAAAATTAATTTAGAAGATGCAGAAATTCTTTTAAAGAGGATTCAACTCTTTGATCCATTGGGAATTGCATGCAGGAATCTTCAGGAATGCCTGCTGGTTCAGATACGCAACAGCAAAGATGCCGATCAATATTATAAATATATTGCCGAGAAAATGCTCGTGGAATTTTATGACGATTTTACCAAGCGAAGATTTGATATGCTGAAGCAGAAGATGAATCTTACTGATGAAACTCTCCGTGAAACTGTTAACCTGATTCAAAGCCTGAATCCCAAACCGGGTGAGGGGAATATTGATTCTGCCCAGATGAATCAAATCTCTCCTGATTTTATTATTGAGAAAGTTGAAAATGATTATGTGATAACGCTGAACGACCGAAGCATGCCATCGGTTACAATAAGCAGGCAGTATCTTGAAATGTTTGAAAACAACAGGAGACGAGGTAAAAAATCTACGAGGGAAAAAGAAACTTATAAGTTCCTTCGTGAAAAATTTGAATCTGCAAAATGGTTCATAGCTTGCATACAGCAGCGTAGAGATACATTGATGAAAATAATGCAGGCAATCTTTACAAGACAATATGAATTTTTTGAAAAAGGTGCCAAAGCTCTCCGACCAATGATCTACAAGGATATCGCTCAGGAAATAAATATGGATATTTCCACAATAAGCAGAGTGGTTAATGGAAAGTATGTTCAGAGTCCGCAGGGAATTCATGAGTTGAAATATTTCTTCAGCGAAGGACTTGCAACCGATAATGGAGAAGAAGTTTCTAACAAGCACATCAAAGAGAGACTTAAAGAAATTATGGATAAAGAAGACAAAAGAAAACCGTTCAGTGATGATAAGCTTGCAGAACTTCTTAATGATGAAGGAATTCATATTGCAAGGCGAACCGTTGCAAAATACAGAGAGCAGTTGAGACTTCCTGTTGCGAGGCTCAGAAAAGAACTTTAATGAACCTGGTTCTTGATGTAAGTATCATCATCCTACTTTTTGCAGTCTTCGGTTACACTCACTCTTTACTTGCTTCTGAAAAGGTAAAGATTCAATTCAAAAAAATCTTTGGCGAGTTAATAGCTTTTTACCGTATTCTTTACAACATAGTTGGTTTAATCTCGCTTTATTGGATCTATGAATTTTCACCGAAGCCTCACATCATCATTTATGATTTACCGCATCCTTATGATTTAATCGTACTAATCCCACAATTTTTATCTCTGGCAGGGATATTCTGGGTGTTTAGGTATATTTGCCTTAGAGAGTTTTTAGGTCTGGATCAGATAATAAGATTTATTGAGAGAAGGTACACGACCGAACTTGATGAGGAGTTTACACTTCGAATCGAAGGCCCTTACAGATATTCACGACATCCTGTTTATTTCTTTTCAATCACCTTTTTGACGTTCAGACCAGTAATGGATTTGTTTTACCTCACATTCTTCATCTGCTTAGTCGCTTATTTTTACATTGGTTCTTACTATGAAGAGAGGAAATTAGTGAGGCAGTTTGGTGAAGTTTATGAAAACTATCAAAAAGAGGTACCTAGAATTTTTCCGACTAAGTTATTTAAACCATACCGTAAAAAAATTCTTGCTGAAAACTGAATAAGGTGAAATTATGAGTCAAAAAATTAGATCAACAACAATACTTGGAATTGTACACAACGGTGTCGCTGCTCTCGGCGGTGATGGGCAGGTATCCATCGGCAATACAATTATGAAGCACAATGCTATGAAAATCAGAAAACTATCTGAAGGAAAAGTAATTTGTGGTTTTGCAGGAGGTGCAGCAGATGCTTTTTCTTTGATGGAAAGATTTGAAGATAAGCTTCAGCAGTACCGCGGAAATGTAAATCGTGCGGCGGTTGAGCTTGCAAAAGAATGGCGAACTGATAAAGTACTCCGACGTCTTGAAGCAATGCTGGCTGTGGTTTCAAAAGATACTGCACTGATTATTTCCGGCAATGGAGATGTAATTGAACCTGATGATAAAATAGTTGCAATCGGTTCTGGTGGAATGTATGCTTTGTCAGCAGCTAGAATGCTTAAAAAGTATAGTAAGCTCTCTGCAAAAGAAATTGCTGAAGAATCACTGAAAACAGCATCGGAAATCTGTATCTACACAAATGATAAAATTAATGTTGAAGTAATTGACTAACGGGCTTCGTTCCGATAAATCAGAACTGCGCCCAGTTGGAAGGGAAAAATTTTTATGAATGAAAGATCAATGCAAGAGTTAACACCGAGTAAAATTGTAGAAGAGCTTGATAAATATATTATCGGTCAGACTGATGCGAAGCGTGCTGTAGCAATCGCTTTACGTAACAGATGGAGACGACAGCAAATTGAAGATGTACTTCGTGAAGAAATACTTCCAAATAATATTATTCTAATTGGTCCAACGGGAGTTGGTAAAACAGAAATTTCCCGTCGGCTCGCAAAGCTTGCTGCAGCTCCTTTTGTAAAAGTTGAAGCATCAAAGTTTACTGAGGTTGGTTACGTTGGAAGAGATGTTGAATCAATGGTTCGTGATCTTACGGACTTTGCAGTTAATATGGTAAAGGCAGAGAAGACAAAGGAAGTTCAATCCAAAGCAGAACATCTTGCAGATGAAAGGATACTTGATATTCTAATTCCGCCAGTTCGGAAACCTTCGCAACCAGTGCATCCGGTACAAGTTCAGACGCAAACTGATAGTGTGCAAAATGCTGATGAAATTAATTCTGAAGAGTACCAGAACAAAAAAACCCGCGAATGGATGAAAGTAAAACTGAAAAACGGTGAAATGGATGACAAACTGATTGAGTTCGATTCACAAGCACCACCAGCAATAGGTATGCAGGTTATGGGTCCTTTTGGTATGGATGATATGGGAATTAATATTCAGGAAATTGTTGGCAACCTGATGCCGAAGAAAAAGAAGAAAAGAAAAACCACAATCTCTGAAGCAAGACAAATACTTACACAGGAAGAAGCACAAAAGCTTATTGATATGGAAGCCGTCCAGCGTGAAGCTATAGAAAGAGTGGAAGAATCCGGAATAATTTTTATCGACGAGATTGACAAAGTTGCTAGCAGCGGCGGAAAAGGTCACGGACCGGATGTTTCGCGTGAAGGTGTGCAGAGAGATCTTCTTCCAATTGTCGAAGGAACAAATGTTAACACAAAGTATGGAGTGGTAAGAACCGATCACGTTCTCTTCATTGCTTCCGGTGCATTTCACGTTGCTAAACCATCCGATCTCATTCCTGAATTGCAGGGACGATTTCCCATTCGTGTTGAGTTGAGAAGTTTAACTGAAGAAGATTTTGTTCAAATCCTTACAACTCCACAGAACGCATTGCTGAAGCAATATTCTGCGTTGCTGGAGACTGAAGGAGTTAAATTACATTTTACCGATGATGGAATCAGAGAAATTGCGCGTATCGCTACAGAGGTTAATGAAGCTGTGGAAAATATTGGCGCACGAAGACTTCATACAATCCTTACAACTTTGCTTGATGAAATTTTATTCGATGTGCCCGATAAAATTCCTACTGAAACAATTAACATCAACTCAGCGTTTGTTAAAGAAAAACTTGATAAAATAGTAAAAGACAGGGATCTAAGTAAGTTTATTTTGTAAATGATTATTATTGATTGGTTAACAAAGGCGAGTTAATCACTCGCCTTTTTTGTTTACTCTCATTTATAATAGTATTAAATTGGAGTTGAAATATTTACGGAGTTAATGATGAAAAACTTCATTTGCATTTTTCATATAATTTTCTTCTCCTACCAATTTAGCTACTCACAATGGGATCTTGTTTATCCCGATATTCCCACTGACCATATCAATGATCTAATATTTCTAGATCAATACAAAGGTTTTTGTGTTAACAAAGCTGGTGATATTCTGATGACAAGTAACGGTGGTATTACTTGGGATATCATCAAATACTATGCTGAACAATCTATTGAGGAGTTAAAATTTATAAATAACGTAACCGGGTTTAGTTTCGCTTCTAATAATATATTTCTAAACGGTATCGAACCATTCATTTATACCACTGATGCAGGTATCACCTGGAATGAAGCTCAGATTTCTATGGCTGATGCGTTAACTTTTCTTCCGATTTCAATTAGTGAAATGATCAAATCTGTTGATGAAGGTATCAAAAAACTAGATAACTTTTTTAATCAGTGGAGATTTACATATGAAATCCCTACTTTTTTTGTTGGTGATAGCATGTATCAATGGGAAGAACTTTATGGCAGCATTCATCAATTCCAGAAATTAAATAGTGGAAGAATTTTAGCCATCGGAAGCAGCTTGAATGCATTCTCTCATGAAATAATATCTGATTCGGTTTCATATATTCTTAAGAGTGATGATATGGGAGAAAACTGGGATACATTATGGTGTGACTTATCTTTTGATCTGGTTACCATGACTTTCCCAAGTGAAACAGTTGGCTTCATAGCTGGAGAAGATGAAAGAATTTATAAAACCGTGAATGGAGGTTTATCCTGGATGTTGGTTCATCCTCCCTCTTCCAATATGGATATCAATCATATTTTTTCATTAAATGAAAGCAACATATTTGCAGTTGCGGTCAATAAAATTTTCATTACATCAGATGGCGGAATGAACTGGCAAGAAAGTGAAATAGCATCATACGGCGACTTCAAATTGTTTTTTATTAATTCTCAAAAGGGATTTGCTTTTGGTTCTGATTTTCTTGCTACTACCGATGGTGGCTTCAATTGGACACGTGTAAGTGAGTCTATTAATGATGACATCGCAAAAATAGATTTTGTTTCACCAACTACAGGATGGGCTCTTAGTTACTATTCTGTTTATAAAACTACCGATGCTGGCTATAATTGGATCAATCAACTTGATTTTTATGGCGGATATAATTCACTAATGGGACTTGAAATGCTGGATTCGTTGAAAGGTTATATTCTCACTCCTGAGGATATCTTTGAAACAGAAAATGGAGGTTTGCATTGGGATTCCCTCTATTTTGGCGATAGAATTATTTTCTATGGTGGTATTACTTTTTATGACGAATATCTGGGAATTATTTTTGGTGCTGCTGAGGAGGAAGTTCCTGGTTCTAATAACTACAACATTCAATCAAATTTTATTACAACAGACGGTGGCACATCCTGGCAAAAGATAACTTACCCAACTGGTTCCGAATATATACAAGCTCATAAAATGAAATTTGCCGATCCGGGAAATTTATGGTCTATTAACGGTAAAGGAATCTGGCTATCAAAAGATAGTGCGAAAACCTTTCAGCCAATTTGGAGCACAGATTATTTTGTTGGCGGTTATAGTTTCGATTTTATTGACTCATCAAATGGATTGTTAGCGTATGGTTATGGAGGCATTGAATTAACATCTGATGGGGGCGAAAATTGGGAATATCAATCTCTCTCGAGAGGGATCCAGTTCCGCGATGCTCAATTAGTCGGCACTGATATTTCCGGTAACTATAGGATTTTTCTCACTGGTGATAAAGGCAGAATCACTAAATATGTTCATGATATTATGCCATATGAAAATCACTACCCAAGTTATACAATTCAACGACTTAATGATATATGTTTATTAATGGAAGGACAATTGCCTTACCTTTGGTTTGCCGGCGAGGGATTTACTATTCTAAAAGGTAACACTGAATTAGTTATCAATGTTGAGTATGTCGAGAATGGCTTTGTTAAAGATTTCAGACTTGACCAGAACTACCCTAATCCTTTCAACCCTTTGACAAAAATAAATTACTCATTACCTCACTCGTCATATGTTGAGTTGAAAATTTTTGACATCCTTGGCAATGAAATAGAAACACTCGTGAGTGAAGAAAAACCAGCAGGTACATATGAAATTCCCTGGCGTGCAGTTGACCTGCCAAGCGGAGTTTATTTTTATCAGTTGAAAGCTGGAGAATATTTTGAAACGAAAAAGATGGTTTTGCTTCGATAAAATTTAACTGTCGAGCCATCGATTCACAATTTTTTCATGATAGAAGCTTCACGTTGAGAAATAATTTACAATATGGTTACAATTATTTGACAATGCCAATACTCTGGAGTTGTAAATAGCACGCAAAGAAAACAGGTTAAATTAACAAACTACCTAAGGGACAAAAAAATGAATCGGATATTATTCTTACCAATTCTTTGTTTAATAGGATGTCTTCACGGAATTTGCCAAACAGATAGTAGAATAATCGAAAAGAGTTCTGCAATAAGCCCTGAAGCCGAAGAAATAATCGACAACGCTACAGGTAGTGAAAATGATACCAGTGCAGTTATTTTCCTTCGAGAAGCAAGAATGACTGTAGGCGATGGAGGACTATATAGCATTTCATATCATATAATAGGGCAAATCTTTGATGAAAAAGCGAAGGATGACTATAGCCAGATACCGGTTCACTTTAATAGTTTTTATGAAGAAGTAAATCTAGATTTTGCAAGAACGATTGAAAAAGATAAGACTTTTACAGAAGTATCTAAAGATGCCGTGCAGATTAAAACCACTCCGGAATATTATGGTGTAAAATCTTATACAGATTCTAAAATCCTTACTTTTTCGCTTCCTGCATTAAAACCAGGAAAATTTTTTGAGTATCAAATTACTGTAAAAATGAAAGTGCCAATTGTAAACAACTATTGGTTTGAATCCTTTAACTTTAATCTTGTTCTTTACAGCTTGATCGATCCTTATTATGTAAGGATTGATCCGGTTAAAGTA
>CAZLJI010000021.1:0-15649 GCA_964559565.1 uncultured Ignavibacteriaceae bacterium
AAAAGTGACCATCCCGGTAAAGCACGACCCTCTGAATAATGAAGGAAAAATTGAATGGCGTGTTAAGCCAACAGTTGAAGATAAAGCGATTCGTGTGCAGGATATAATGCTGATGGATATAATCAGAGCTAACGACTGGAACAGACCAATTTATTTTTCCACGACAGTTTATGAAGGAAACAAAATTGGTCTGGATAATTTTCTTGCACCTGAAGGGCTGGTTGAAAGGTTGTGCTCACACGAAAGAAAAGTCTCTGCAGAAAAAATTTACAGCAACCTGACAGAAATTTATACTTACGATGGTGTAAATGATAAGCACATTGGAGATGTTGAGGAAGTGGCAAGTCTTTACCAGAATTACCATCACATTTTTATTAACCTTGCAAAGCAGTACGAAGATGCCGGAGAAAAAGAAAAAGTAATTGAGATATTAACTCTGATGGATGAAAAGCTTCCGGAGGCTTTGCTGCCATATGCAAATGAGGAAATGAAAAAAGAAGCTGAGAGACTGCGCAGCAAAAATTTGTGATATGCTGTTGATGCACTTTTTTTTAGATAAGTTTGAGTTGTGGCAAATTGAAACTTTGCCGCAGAATTAAAATTCTGATTTAGCTCTTCAGACAAAATATATGTGGGAGGTTAAAATGGATTTGCCTTTTTCACTTACTGATTTCCTGAACCTATTTAAAGAATACAACCAGTCCGTCTTTCCGCTCCAGGTTGTTTTTTACTTTATTGCTTTCCTTTGTGTTTACATTTTATTTACCGGGATCAAAAACCTTAACAGGAAAGTAAGTATCGTTCTGTCTTTCTTCTGGCTGTGGATGGGGATTGTCTATCACATCATTTTCTTTTCTGGAATTAATAAAGCCGCATACATATTCGGCGGATTGTTTATCCTGCAGGGGATGATGTTTGCGGGATGCGGACTGATAAGAAAAAAACTTTCTTTTGAATACACAAAGAGTGCGGCAAACAATGCTGGGATAGTACTTATTGCCTATGCTTTAATTATCTACCCTGTGCTGGGAACTTTTTTAGGGCACGCATATCCTTACTCCCCGACTTTCGGGCTGCCCTGCCCGACAACAATTTTTACTTTTGGTATTTTGCTTTTTGCAAACAAGAAGATGCCGATGCATTTACTAATTATCCCGCTGCTCTGGAGCGCTATTGGTTTTACTGCAGCATTTACTCTCACTATTTATGAAGATGTCGGGTTGATTGTTGCGGGAGTTACTGCGTTGGTTTTGCTGATTAGCAGTCACAGGAAGATTAAAGAAATAAACTGATCGCAGGGCGGTTGATGGTTTTGTTATTTTGGATTATGTTTCTAAACCGATCATAAATAAATTCTATAAAGATTAAATATGACACCTCTAAAAGACTATTCTCCTTGGGTTCCATTTGACTTATATGACTTTTTTGGTTATTTCCAGGCACGTTTGTTTTATTTACTACTTGTTTATTTCTACAACTTGCCGACATTGTTAATTTTAATTGTTTGATGAACAAATTTATGCAAGAGTATGTTAAAGCTCCATTTATGATTGGTCTTCTGTCCATCGTGATTGGGATAATTCTTGTTTATACGTTAGGTCATTTTGTTGCTATGTTCGGCCAGATAATTTTTGACAGAATCTTTTTAGATGAAATTGTTCAGCACCCAATATTTACTTTGCTTAATATAGATAAACCAGAGAGAGAGTATTCTATCGCAATTTTTCAATCTCTCTTTATCCTGTATAACTTATTATTGATGATAAATATTCTAAACATTAATATTTATGGTAATTTATTCGGATTTGAATTACAGTTACTAGATTTGGTCATACTTGCTATCATGATAATTCTAATAGGACTAAAAATTGTTGTTATGGTTTATCGTTTTAATCCAGAGAATCGTGATAAGTTAGTTAAAAAGAGGTTGCACAAATGGATAGAAAAACCAACATTATTTTTTAAGAGAAAAATACTCAACATGTTTAGTTCCTCTTTCAAAAAGTTACTCGGTTTAGATCGACCTTTTCCCCAAGAATTTATCCAAAAACATAAAAATAATTTCAAAACTTATTTTGGATTAAATTCGGATGATATGGGCTATGAGAATTACTGGCTTTCATTTTTCTACGTATCCAGCACAAATCCATCGGCCACTGTACAAATAAAGAATTGGTTACAAATTTATAGTTTTGCTAGGAATACTTCAGCCGCTGCGTATTTAACACTGACTATAATAGCTTTTACAATTATGTTAAATAGCTCTGCATATAATTCAAATGTTGAAATCTTTGGTCTTATTCTTTTTATAATTGCATTCTTATTAATGTTAAGATACTGGTACCTTTATCATAATTATTTTGTGAAGAATATTATCAGATCTTTTGTTGCAGGAACGTCAAAGTTTCAGAATACTTCAGAATAAACCAACCGTTGGAAATAAAAATTAATTCCAACAAATTTCAAATGACCAAAATATGTGATCCCCTTACCTTCTTACCTTTCCCGATTCCAAGAATTACCTAGCTGTGCAAGGAAAGTTTTTGCTTGTGAGTGATTTCCTTTCGCCTGTGCTCACTTTTCTTTTACTCGTGCGTACTTTTCTTTCGCTCGTGCACATTTTACTTTTGGTCGTGCTAACTTTTCCCCCGGCTGTGCGTACTTTTTTCTTATGAGTGTGAACTTTGCACTCGCCGCTAAGTTTGGAAAGACTTCAAATGAGTATCAGGATTCGTTGAGTTATTAAGTAGTTGGTGGTGGTTAGTTTGTAGTATGTAGTGAGGGCGAGTTGATGGCTCGCCCTTGGTCTTAATAGTTATCTCTAATATGCCGCCACACTAAAATCATTTTCCTCAGTATAAATTTCCTGGCAGTAAACCAAACAATAGGAGTAAGATAGCTCGCCTGTAATTTCATTATTAACATAATCCATTGTTAATATTTCCTGGTTATCATATTCTATTGTTATCGAATTATCATCGATATAACCTTTGATAAACAATGGCTGAGGTTCCGGAACGTAGCCGGCGCCAAATGTGCAGTTTGAATTTGTTATTGTAAAGTTACTGCTACTGTAACTCATAACGATATCTACGATATTCGGGTTGTCGGTCTCCGTTACGGTCCAGTTTACCATCCATTCCATTGTAGCCACATCTTCTAATGTATTCGTGCAGAAATCAGTTTTTACTTTTACAAGGATTGGATTTTCTGATTTCCATTTACCTACAAATTTATTGGCAGGTGTAAGCGGGTTGTTTTCTTCCTCAGAATTACATCCTAAAAAAGCAGTGATGACTAATATTATTAAACAGAAGAATAATGAACGGATGGATTTCATAGTATATACCTTTCACTTGAAATTGCAATTGTTTTATAGTTAATAAAAACACAAAGCATACAACTGTAGTGCCGAATGGAATAATTTATAGTTAGCAAATAATTGAGGTTGAAGAATAAAATTTTTCAACTTCATACCATAACTACAAGTAAAATAAACTTAACGGTTGGCAAGTAATATTTATCCGGTGTTGGCGTATTTATATTATTTGAACCGGTGTTTCCTTCCCGGAATAGTTGAATTGATGCAATATTTCGCTGGTTTGATTTTTGACTTATCAATCAATCATTTAATTAAGGAAAAACTATGAAGCACTTTAAATACATTAGACTGAATGCTCTCCCTGCACTGGTCATTTTAGTATCAATGATTTTTTTCCAATGCAGCGATGATAACAGTACTGAACCAACCCCACCGACGACAATAAGAATAGTGGTAAAGTCCGCAGTGGACTCTTCCGCAATTTCGGGAGCGAATGTTGTTTTATATAATGCTAATTCGGGTGAATCAATCTCCCGTGAATTTTCTGCAAGTGATGGAATTGCAACATTTCAGGCATCCCTTTCAGGAAACTTTTATGTACGAATATCCGCACAAAGTTTTAAAGAATTACCGGAAGGAAGCGTTAGCCCGGTTCCATTTTCAGTTTCATCGGGGGGAACTACTACACAGACTTATTATATGAATGTATTGCCGGGTACATTCGGAAAAATTGATGGCACTGTTAATCCGCATCTCTCCGGATTTTTAATAGTTGCCACATCATCCGGTTTGAATGCAGAATATCATACCTATTCAGGTCCAGACGGATATTTTGTTTTGTTTAATGTCCCTTTCAACACATATAACCTAGATGCCATCAAATCTGGTTATCAATCAACTAATCAGCCGCAGGTTACTCTTGCTTCCGGTTCAACTTCTGCCACGGTTGAGATAAGTGTTAACCAGATAACAGGATCTACATTAACAGGAAAAGTAACATTCCTCGCTTCACAAAATGCTATAGTGGATATTTCGCTTTTAGATAAAATTTCTTATTCAGTAGTAAACGGATTAACAACAGTAATCGACACCAGCAGGAATTATTCGATAAATAACATACCTGCCGGGGAATATGTTGCGTGGGCTTCTTATGAGAATGATGGATATGTCATGGATCCTGATTGGATATTTAAAAATCCTGGGGCACTGTTTGTTTCTTTTGCAGGAGACTCATCAAAAGTACGAGACTTCAGTGTAACCGATGCGATTACAATTATTTCACCTACTAATCCAGCATCTGAAATAATACCTGCACTTGCAGATTCTTCAATCCCAACATTCATGTGGAATGCATATCCGCAAACGAAAGAATATATAATTGAAGTACGAGATATAAATGGCAACCTTGTATGGGGAGGCTTCAAAACGAATGGCGAAATCCGACACACACAGATTCCAAAAGAATGGACCAGCGTTGAATTTAATTTTGATGGCTCTGCATTATCACAACTTCAGCCCGGAGGTATTTATCAATGGAGATTGTATTCCGATGATGATGATGCAGCCGGTGTTCAGACTCTGCTTACTGCAAGCGAAGATTTGATGGGATTGTTCATTACGCCTTAGAGTATTAATGCAATAATTTTAAAAGGGCGAGAGATCGTCTCGCCCATTAATAACCGACACCCACCAAAGCCAAAATATTTTTCTCTTGTAAGTAAAAAAAACTCCTTATTAAGTTATAATTTAATGGGGAATAATTAACAATTATAAACCAATTAACCGGAGGCTTTTTATGAAACAAGTTTTAATTTTCTTTTGTTTCCTTATCACCGTGGTAGTTATCAGCAGCTGCGATAGTCAGACACCAACCGATCCAGTTTCAAATCTTACCTCATTAGAAAAAGCGGGTAAGATTTTTATCGCTCATTTATCTGGTGGTGAAGAGGTTCCACCAGCGCAGACTACTGGAACGGGTCAGGCATTCTTTAAACTAAGCATGGATGGCACCAGCCTCGATTATAAACTTATCGTGGCGAACATTGAAAATGTTACACAGTCCCACATTCATCTGGCTCCGGCTGGAACAAACGGAGCTGTGGTTGCATTCCTGTTTGGAAACGTTCCGGGTGGAGTTACAGTTAATGGAGTATTAACTGAAGGAACGATTACAGCAGCAAACCTTGTCGGACCATTAGCCGGGCAACCTCTTAGCGCACTTGTAGATTATCTGAACAACGGAGGTGCATACGTGAATGTTCATACAACAAGTTATCCCGGAGGAGAAATTCGGGGGCAGATACAGTAATCTAAAAAGTATTTACGTCTTGCAGATGAAATCTAGATCGGGCAATTAAATTTCTGCGGAAATTATAAAAACAAGGGCGAGTTGATGACTCGCCCTTCCTATTTAGATTTTTCTCCCGAACATTGTCGGAATCAGAATAACATCGGGTTACTTCAGTAAAATCATCTTTTTAGTTTCAACAAAATTGCCCGCTCGCACTTCATAGATATAAGTACCGCTTGGTAAATTCTCAGCATTAAAATTAATTTCATAATACCCCGGAGATTTCGTTTCATTCACCAGCGATTTTACCTCTCTTCCCAGTATATCATAAACCTTAATTGCAACAAACTCCTGAGAGGGAATATCGAAAGCAATTTTTGTATTTGGATTAAATGGATTGGGATAATTTTGACCCAGTGAAAATTCCTTGGGTGTTGAATTATTCATCCCGGATTCATCCGAATTCAAATCGGGCTGCGTCTCAAATTGTGGTGGATCGGTGTTGGAATGTGTACTTTCTTCAAAAATTGAAAGTGTTGTGTTAGCTTCTGTATTATTATGCCCCGCACCTCTTCCTGTTAAATATGTGTGGTAGTGATGCTCAAGTCTGTATTCCAGTGTGTCTATTCTACTTTTAAGAGAATCTATTATAGCTAACTTTTCAAGAGTTTCTTTTTCATCTAACCCAACCTTTACAAACAATCTGTTAAGTTCAACTCTTCCGTCACCACCACCTGCGAAGCCATCCATATAATCACAGAATGCCAGTGGTTGACTGATACCAGCTATCAGAAGCGTAGTGCTTAATTTCAGGTGAATGCGATAACTATGTCCTCTAATTAAAATAGCTGGTATGGTATTAACTTTAGTATCAGTATCATTCAATGTAAGTCCAACTGCTATTACATCCAGAAACGAATACGTTTTTACATCAAGGTTGTGAACGGTTTCATTTACGAGAAGCTTATTTGCGGTTTGATCTTTAATAATAATTTCTATTTTGACTATTGCATTACTTAATATGGTAGAAAAAATTTCTTGAAAACCTTTCCAAAAAACGCTATAATCTATTAAAGCTCCAACATTATTATTCTCGGTTCCGGATGTAGCAGAAACCTGAAAGTCATAATATATTAAAGAGTACGCTTCACCTTTTCCTACTGAAACAAGAGGATAACTATTCGACTGTGCTTTGAGTGTTTTTGAAGCGAGCTCAAAACTCCCGTCCATATTAAAAGTAAAATTTCCATTATTTCCTGTCTCACCACCAGTCGCCGGCATACTTGTAAATAACTTTTCTTCTCCGGGAGCTACCACAATTTGGGCGTGAATGCTACTGCCTAAAAAAATTACAAGCAAGCTGGTAAAGAGTAAAAAAATGAGTTTCATAGTGCCTCCATTATTTGTTAATGATGATTTATTTTATTACCCAATTAATTCATATTGAATGGGTAGACTCCTACACATGCAAATCATACATAAAACTCTCCTCTTGCTGTTGCATCTGCTTAGATGATGATGAGATTTTTTACGGGGGATAGATAGATTAGTTAAATCTAAAACGAGTTCTCAGGGTACAGATGCATAATTATGGCTCAAAATCTGCAATCTCTTAATAAAAAGCAACTATTGACCTGAAAAAATTTTATGTGTTTCTGAAGCAAACAGCGGGGTTGTTCAAATTTCAGCACATTTTCAATTAAACAAATTTCTTTTAAAAACTTTTCCCTCGATTGGAAAGGTAAGGGGTGAGTCAGCTTCTTTCAGGGTGATAGTGAATCAAAATTCCGTTTGCCTTTATCAAAATTATTAATAATTTTTAACAGCTGCGTTTCATCATTCCTCGTAATACTGAACCGCTCAACGCAGGTTTAATTACATATTAAATCCCAACTAGATTTCTTCGTCGCTGATTACAAGCAAAACTGATAGTCACATTATTTAATTAACAGAAGGATTAATTAAAATGATTGAACAAATCGAAACTGTAATAATCGGAGGTGGACCGGCGGGGCTTTCAACAAGCTACTATCTTAATCAATTCAATAAAGAGCATGCAATTTTAGAAAAATCCGAAATGATCGCACATCCGTGGCGTAATGAACGGTGGGATTCGTTCACACTTGTAACACCTAACTGGGCTTTATTCAGAATACCTGGCAGTGAAATGAATGGAGAATCCCCCGACGGATTTCTGCCTAAAGACAAAATAGTCAAATTCTTTGAAGGCTATGTTGATAAACACAAATTGCCAGTTCAATATAATACAAATGTGCTTTCGGTAGAGCCTGATGATGGTAAAGGATATATCATTAAAACCAGCCGAGATTCTATTAAAGCAAAAAATGTTGTTGTTGCCTCTGGCTTTCAGCGTGCGCCAAGAGTACCAAAAATTTCCCAAAAAATATCCGGCGATATTATGCAGATTCACAGCAGCAAATATCGTAATCCTGATCTATTGCCTGAAGGTGCTGTACTGATCGTTGGCAGCGGGCAGTCAGGTACTCAGCAGGCAGAAGAACTTTTTCAAGCCGGCAGAAAAGTTTTTTTATGTGTTGGATCAGCTGGAAGATTGCCAAGGTGTTATAGAGAAAAGGACATAATTAAATGGCTGGATGAAATGGGAATTTTTAATTTAACACCGGAACAGCTGCCGCCCGGAGTAGGAAAGTTTCGCGCAATACCTCAGCTCACAGGAAAGAATGGGGGATATACGATCAATCTGCATAAATTTGCTAAAGATGGAATTAAATTGTTAGGTCGCCTTAAAGATGTTGAAGGCAGCAAAGTATTTCTTGCACCGGATTTATATAATAGTCTTGCTATGGTAGATCAATTTGAAATCGAAGTTGTAAAAATGATCGATCAGTATATTCAGGAATCAAAACTAAATGTGCCTGAAGAAAAATTACCTGAACTAAAAGATGGTTATAATCAACCCTTGATTGATGAACTCGATTTGAAATCGGAGAACATAAAAACTATTATCTGGGCGGGAGGATACGATTGGGAATTTAGTTTTGTGAAATTACCTGTTTTTGACAGTGACAGATTCCCGATCCAGCACAGAGGTGTAACGAACTCACCGGGTCTTTGTTTCGTTGGGTTGCCATGGATGCCCTCAGAAAAAACAGGATTTCTTGTTGGTATAAGTGAAGGTGCTAAAAATGTTGCAGATTATATAGCTGGAACACGACCGGCTGAAGTTAGCTAAAAGATAAACATCTTCACGTAAGCTTACACGTTCATTTGTTGATTGTCAAACTAATCTTTAGTTTTGATCCACTCTCCCATAGCCCGGGTGCAAAAATAATTTTTAATCCATTAAATTTTTAAGGAGGCAAATTTTATGAACCCGGCAACATTCAAACGAATAGCAGCGGAATACTTCAGAACACCTTTGGTTGTGTTGATATTCGTTTCGTTTCTAATCTCGCTATCCTGTTCAGAACAAAAAGTCCCGGAAACACAAAGAGCTTATTTAACACCCGAAACACTATGCGGTACAGTTCAATTTTCGGATGGCTGCAGCCCGAAGTTGGATACATTGATAGCTTTTGGAATTGCACTTATCCATCACATGACATATGAAGATGCAGAATATACTTTTGACCAGGTTATTGAACTGGATAAAGATTGCTTCTGGGGTTACTGGGGCAAAGCAATGACTTACATTCATCCTCTCTGGCCGGATGTACCGGATTCTACTTTGCTTGAGAAAGGTTATGTGGTCAGCCAGAATGCTTTAAGTCTTGCAAAAACAAAAAAGGAAAAACTTTATGGTGCAGCAGTAGCATCTTTTTTTGAAGATGGTTTGAATAAATCAAAGCTGGCAAGATTGGAAGCGTTTAAAAACGGATGGATGACTGCACGAGAAGAACTGCCTGAAGATATAGAAGCACGGATGTTTTCTGTATTAACCATGCTGGCAACAGTTTCTCCAAATGATAAATCATACAAGGTGCAGCGCGAAGCAGGAGAAACTGCTGAAAAAGTGCTCGAGATAATTCCAGATCATCCCGCAGGATTTCATTATGCAATTCATGCTTACGATGTTCCTCAGCTTTCCGGTAATGCTATTCGGGTTGCAAAAAATTACTACAAAATTGCGCCTGAGCTTCCGCATGCTTTACATATGCCTACTCATATATTCACTCGTCTCGGTTATTGGGACGAGTCGATAGAACTGAACTCACGATCAGCAGCGGCTGCATGGGGATTACCTGTCGGCGATCAGATTTCAGGGCATTACTTTCACGCACTTGACTACCTTGCTTATGCTTATCTGCAAAATTCTGAATTAGAAAAAGCAAAAGATATCGTTGCGGTTCTTGACACACTCGGTGGCACATATCAACCTGTTGCAGCTACTGCTTATTGTCTGGCGGCCGTCCCGGGCAGAGTACTGCTCGAATATCAAATGTGGTCAGAAGCTGCGAACCTTTCGTTGAACAATCACACTAATTTTACATGGAATAAGTTTCCGCAATATGAAGCTTTGATTTACTACGCAAAGGGCATTGGTGCTGCGAGAAGTAAAAACATTGAAGTTACAGAGCAGTCGTTGCAAAGATTAGAAGAACTTCAAAAAACTTTCCTGGATGCCGAATCGAACAGATACTGGATCAGCCAGATAGAAATTCAAAAGAAGGTTGTTAAAGCATGGGAACTCTTTGCGCAGAATGAAACGGAAAAATCTTTAGTGATGATGATAGCCGCGGCAGATCTTGAAGATGCAACAGAAAAAAACCCAGTAACTCCGGGGCAGCTGCTTCCGGCCAGAGAAATGCTTGGTGATCTGCTTCTTGAAATGAACAAACCTAAAGAAGCATTGAAACAATACGAGCTAACACTTGAAAAAAATCCAAATAGGCTCAACGCACTTTTCGGTGCTGGTAGATCTGCAGAACTTATCGGCGATAAAGAAAAGGCTGTTTTTTACTTCACAGCACTTCTGAAAAACAATAAATCTTCCAAACCAAATAGTGAAAGAATTGCACACGCTGTAGAAGTAACGACTAAAATATAAAAACCAGAATAGGGTAATTAAGAAATAAACTGATCATAAATAGTAGGGGCGAGTTGGTGGCTCGCCCTTTTATTGTCACGAAAATTTTTGCTTGATTTTTTACCTTGCAGATGACATCACTATATCGCCTTTTAATCCACCAACAAGTTGAATTAACTCAGCCTGTTCTTTTGCAGGTACATTAAATTTATCCAGTGTAGTCTTGAAATCTACAACCATAGCGTCCCATTCTTTTTCGGAAATATTAAGTCCGGAATGAACTTCTTTCATATCCCGTCCAGAATATTTCTGTGGTCCACCGGTTGCCATACATGTAAGTTCTGTTGCGAGGTACTTCAGTGCAGGCTTGCTTATTCCCATAGCTTGTTTATTCTTTGGGTTAGCATTCAACACCTCATTTACCCAAATACGATCAACGAAATCATCAACAACTTGCGCAATTGCATGTGCCCCTCCAAGTCTGTTGTACAAAGACTCTTCTTTTACCTGATCAGTCTCCTGCGCAAAGCCAGGAATACAACACAGAATAATTAATATGGTTACAGTAATTAAATACTGAACTCCAACTTTTTTCATAACGGCCTCCTTGTTAATTGAAAAAATGAATTTAATTAGTATTATGTGACGAGAAAGATGGGATAACAAGAATCACACATTTCACTTAATAAATTAACAAATGAATTGCTTTTTGGCAACTATTGAGAAATTGTGACTGTTGTGGAGATTAAATAATATTAAATCATCGGGCGAGTAATTAGCTCGCCCTTTGAATTTATCCGTAGTGTTTATCGTACTTTATTAATGTTTGTCTATGGATTATTTTTCGTTGTAAAATTAAAATCCTCGGAACTAGCTTGTCCTCCTTCAATATTTCCACTTGTCTGCTGCAAAAAATTAGAGCTTGCTGCATCATCAATGGACGACACGGGAAATACCTGTGTTGCACGCCATAAATAAGATATGTTTGACGGCAACCCCATTCCTTGTGGAGCCAGGTTCGGAATTGAAGCAGAGTTAGTTGCTGTAAAAATCCAGAATGTTGGTCCGGCTCCCCACATAGTAGGACTAACGTAAAGCAAACATATTCCTCCTCCGCTTCCCTTCGTCCAGAGGAACTGAGTTGTTGTGTCAATACCGGAACCATTGTGTGCGGGAATATTAAGCTGTGGTGAGCTTGCAAGGTTTATAGTAATACCACTCGAACCACCAGTAATTCCTCTTTTAGCATAATAAGTATATCTATCAGTTGGTGTGGCATTTAATGATGCACTGGCATTAATTCCAAATGTGGCGCCGGTTATCGAGGGAACAACATAACTAAAATTGTCCGAAAGACCGGTTCCCCACTCTTCACCTAAGTAGATTTCGGCATTTCCAAAAAACAAGTAGAGGGATTTGTTATATAAATCATAGCTTGATGATGGGCGTACAATTGAACCACTGATATTTTGTTCGGGAGGATCTGTAAGATTAGCTGCGGCAAAATTGTTATCGGGGAAGGTTCCACCAGCACTAACTGTAAGATTGTCTTCAAAACCATAGGCATCATATTGATTGGGCAATCCGCTTACATTTTGCGTCCAGCGAAGTACCTGTAGTTTACCGGATACCGAATTTGCACTTCCTTTCCAGTAAATGTTCAAAGTATATACTCCAGTTCCCTGATCTGCATTTGTTGACCAGGACATTGTTCCACTATTAAAAAATACTCTCGTAATTTTTCCTGCGGCAGGAGGTACAAATCCGCTGATTGTTGCTGACTTCCCAGCTGATGTCGCATCCAAATAAATCAAGGTTGGATCTGATCTTGTCAATCCTTGATAAACTAAAACAGATTGATCTGTACTGAAGATAACTCTAGCTTCATATGGTTTACTAACGTTGGGGACCGTAAAACCTCCATTTGCATCTGTGGTTACAGGTGATTTCCCTTTTATTATTACCGGAACTCCAGCAACCGATTCACCATCAAAATCTTTTACAAATCCGCTTACGGTGATGGTCTCGCCGTTACCGTTTGGCTCACTAGGGGAGTCTTCCTCGCAACCTATAATAAATAGTAGTGAGAAAAATGCAACGCATAATATTATGGTTGCTTTGAAGTATAGTTTGTACATAATAGCCACCTTTTAATTGTTGGATAATTAGTTAATTAGAATTTGATAAAATATTTTTACGTTGAACATTGAACCGGCTTCGTTCCTTGAATAGACTGAACTTATGAAAAGTATATATCCAAGCTGTATAAATTTTCCTAAAACTTGCACAATAGCCCCTATCAAAAAAGTATTAGCTACTGGAAATTTTACTTCGGGTGAGAATCACGTGCGCAGTTTTAGGTAAGTTACTAATCGCTGTACTCGTGCCCTCTCGGAGTAAAGTAGAATTATATTATTAAACTTATAAGTTTAATTAACACATGCAACTATTCTTGTGGATTGGGAAATGTTGGCAAGTGTAAAGTGAAGAGTCTCTTTTGTTTGTAATACAAATCAAACGAGCGGATTTTAGTGATATGAAAATCCCACAAGAGACTGAAATAAAAATTTTTCCCACCACGGTCAGGAAGGGAGAAGACGGTATTAACTTTCTAATATGCAGTGACACTAAAGTCATATTCTTCTGTATAGATTTCCTGGCAGTAAACCATACAATAGGAATAGGAAAGCTCGCCGGAAATTTCATTATTGACATAATCCATCGTGAGAAATTCTTCGCCGGCGTATTCAATTTTGATGGAGTTATCGGTGATGTAGTCTTTCATATATAATGGCTGCGACTCCGGAACATAGCCTGCACCAAAAGTACATTCCGGATCAGTGATGGTGAAGTTGCTGCTTTTATAATTCATCCTAATGTTAACAATGTTTGTATTAGCTGTCTCTGACACTACCCAGTTAACAGTTCATTCCCTTGTGGCAACATCTTCAAGGACATTGGTGCAAAAAAGCGAAATATTATTGAAGTAAGAGATATAAATGGAGAGCTTGTGTGGGGAGAATTTAAATCAAGTGGTGAAATTCGTCACACACAAATTCCCAATGAATGGAACAGTGCTGAATTTAATTTTGATGAATCTGCTTTGACTCAACTTCAATCGGGAAACATATACCAGTGGAGAATTTATTCCGATGACAATGATTCACCAAACGTTTAAACTTTGCTCTCAGCAAGTGAAGATCTCATGGGATTGTTTATCGTTTCGTAATAAATTAAATAATTAAGGGAGCCTAGGCTCCCTTATTATTCGAACTCTTCATTTAGAAATTTCTTAATTCAAACTAGCTTGAGTTGACTATTTCACAGTTGATTCCTGTGGTTTTGAAGTCTCTACTGGTGAACCAATATTACCTGAATCTCCCATTTTTGTATTACCATTAAAAACAGCTCCGGATTCAACCATCAGAGCTTTGGTAGTAATATCACCTTTAAGATTTGCTTTGGATTCCAAAACCACTTTATCCTTTGCTTTTACAGTTCCGGTAACCTTTCCTCCAATTGTAATGTTGTCGGCATTAATTTGTCCGTTCACTTTTCCGAATTCACCAATGATAACAACACCCTGGGATGAAATATCCCCCTGCACTTCCCCATCCAATCTGATATTACCGCTGCAGCTTAGCTTTCCTTCAATCTTGACTCCTTTGCTAATAACTGTAGCCTCCTCTGTTCGTCCCCCTTCATATGAATTGCTTTTGAGCATATATGTTTCTCCTTATAATTAGTTTTGCATCATTTATGAGTTAATCTGTTCTCTTTTTTCCACCAACAAGGTATAAAATTAATGTGTTTTATTAAAACCTAAATTTACAACCCTTATCACAAAATCAGCATTAATTTTAACAAATTATTGAAAGCTGAAATCAGTATTCAATACTCCTAACTTCTTGTTAAATGCCGATACTTTATTCTATGGGGCTGATCGGCTTCAACACCCAATAGTTCTTTTCGTTTTTCTTCATACTCTGTGTAGTTGCCATCGAACCACACTACTTTACTTTCTCCTTCAAATGCTAAAATGTGAGTTGCTATTCTATCCAAAAACCACCTGTCGTGACTAATTACAAGAACACATCCGGCAAATTTTTCTATTCCTTCTTCAAGTGCACGTAATGTATTTACATCCAGATCATTCGTCGGTTCATCGAGTAGCAAAACATTGGCACCTTGCTTCAGCATCATTGCCAGATGAACACGATTTCTTTCTCCGCCGGAAAGCAAGCTAACTTTTTTCTGCTGATCTGCACCAGAGAAATTAAACTGTGCAACATACGCACGAGAATTAACCTGCCTGTTGCCAAGCATAATTGTGTCTTCGCCTCCGGAGATTAATTGCCAGATACTTTTCTCAGGATTTAACGCATCTCTTGATTGATCAACATATGAAATTTTAACTGTTGATCCGATTTTTATATTTCCTGAATCGGGTTTCTCTGAACCCGTTATCATTCTGAACAAAGTTGTTTTACCTGCTCCATTAGCTCCAATAATTCCAACAACAGCACCGGGAGGTATTGAAAATGTTAAGTTATCAATTAAAATATTATCGCCGTAAGCTTTACTCAGATTTTCCGTTTCGATTACAATATCGCCAAGCCGCTCAGCAACAGGAATGTAAAGCTCAAGTTCTCTCTGTCCTTTTTCTTTTTCTTCTTTAAGAAGTTTTTCAAAAGAAGTGATTCTTGATTTTGATTTTGCATAACGGGCTTTCGGACTCATCCTTATCCATTCAAGTTCGCGCTGTAAAGTTTTTTGTCTATCGCTTTCACGTTTTTCTTCAACACGCAATCTTTCCTGTTTCTGCTCAAGCCATGATGAATAATTTCCTTTCCAGGGAATTCCTTCGCCGCGGTCAAGCTCAAGTATCCATCCTGCAACGTTATCAAGAAAATATCTATCGTGTGTTACCGCTATAACTGTTCCCTCATACTTTTGCAGATGATGCTCTAACCACGCAACAGTTTCAGCATCAAGATGATTTGTTGGCTCATCGAGTAAAAGTATATCT
>CAZLJI010000022.1:0-15413 GCA_964559565.1 uncultured Ignavibacteriaceae bacterium
CCTGGGGTTCACTGTACTGGCAGTATTACGAACAGTTGGATAAAATTACTCCCGCTGAAACTCCTTTGAAGATAAATAAGAAATTGTTTTTGGAGTTGGATTCTCCGACCGGGAAGAAAATTACTCCGGTTAATGAAAACACAAAACTAAAACCGGGAGATTTGATAAAAGTAAGAATTGAAATACGTGTTGACCGTGATATGGAATTCGTTCATATGAAAGATATGCGTGCGGCAGGATTTGAACCGATAAATGTTCTCTCACAGCATAAATACCAGGATGGTTTGTATTATTACGAAAACACACGTGACGTTGCAACAAACTTCTTTATGGATTGGCTCCCGAAAGGAACTTATGTATTTGAATATCCGTTGAGAGTTACTCACAAAGGAGATTTTTCGAACGGCATTACAACAATACAATGTATGTACGCACCTGAGTTTGCAAGTCATTCTGAAGGCGTGAGAGTGAAGGTGAATTAATATCGTAGCACAGGTTAGCAATCTGTGCCTTGCTACAATTAAAGTGCACAGATCACTGATCTGTGCTACTGAGTTTAATTTATGACTGATAAACATTTTCATAGACGTAATCTGCCTCATCTTTACTTTAGTGAGGGTACTTATTTTATTACTTATAGGTTAGCAGATTCATTACCGAAAGAAAAAATTACTGAGATTACAAAGGCAATTGAAAATGATTTAAATAATAGTGCTGAAGATTTTGAGAGATTACTTAAGAAGTACGATGCTCTGCTTGATAGCGGTCTTTATGGTAGTAAACACCTGATTGATCCTCGTGTAGCTGAAATATGCAAATACACTCTTCGTTTTCCAGATCGAAAAGATTATAAATTAATTTGTTATTGCATTATGCCGAATCATATTCACCTTGTAATTGAGCTCATTGAAAGGAATAAAGGCATAAGCAAAATTATGCAATCAATTAAAAGAATATCAGCAAGAAAATGTAATTTAGTTCTAAAGAGAAATGGTAAATTCTGGCAGGATGAAAGTTATAATTCAGTATGTATTGATGAATCCCGTTAGCGCCGGATTAGTGCAGAATTGGAAAGATTGGAAGTTTACTTATTGTCATCCTGATTACATTGTTCTGTAGCACAGATTACTAATCTGTGCCACTGAAATAGGTGTGAAGGTGTGAGAGTAAAAGTACAATAGTTTAATTTTAATTGTCATTCAACCCTCTTCATTGAAAGGTGGAGAGGGTTTTTTATTAGAAAATGATTTTATTAATTCTTCATTTGAACAAACTTCAATTGTTGGTAAGTTTTCAATTGGAAATTCATTAAACCTTTAAAGGAACATACCAGTGAGAGATCAGACTGAAAGACCGATACAAAACACGATTGCGGTTTTTATTGATTTTGAAAATTTATACTACTCCTCGCTAAACAATTATGGTGAAGCTCCCGATTTAATGATCATCAGGAATTTATGTGAGAAAAAAGGTGGTATAGCATCAATACAAGCCTTTGGAGATTGGGTTCGCTTTAATGAGCACATTAATAGTCTTCAAACAACAGGCATTCAACCGGTTTTTACTCCTTTATCACGCACAGAAAAAAGCAGTGCCGACACATTTATTTGTGTTCATGCAATGAAGCTGTTTATGCAGAATGAAAATATAAACACGCTGATTCTGGTTTCAGGAGATCGTGATTTTATTCCGCTATTAACGGAGTTGAGATCACTTGGAAAAAATACTTTTTTGATGGGTGTGCCGGGTTCAATTTCACGTGACCTTGTGAATGTTGCGGATGGAATTATTGAGTATCAGCCGGAAAAAATTAAACCTAAGGAATTAAAATCATTACAAACTCCTCAAAAGAAAGTGAGCAGTCAAATTGAGAACAGTATAATATCCCTGTTGAAGAAAGAAAATCGCAGAGTGAATGTTGCAACTATCGGAATAAAAATTAAAAAGGAACATCCCACATTCAATCACAAAGAGTTTGGTTACGATAAACTATCACAATTCCTTGATAGTTTTTCAGAAATTAAAGTCGAGTATGATGAAGATAAGCTTGTTGCTTATGCAAGTTTAGTAAAATAGGTTATCCTTAAAGATGACATCTTTTAGCGTTACTTATAGCTTCTGAAACAAGTTATGTTTGGTTGAAATCTCCTCTCATCAGCAAACCATTTCCTATTTAGCAGTTTCGTGAGCCCTCTTCAGCATTAGAAAATTACCAAACGTTATTAAACCGACACCAAGCAATGCAAATAAGCTCCAGGTATATTTTTCAAAAAATGTTGAAAGCAAAAGTGCTATGATTGGAAAAACTAATGTTACATAAGCAGCCCTGTCAGCTCCGATTTTACCAAGCAATGTTAAGTAACTGTAGAAAGCTATAATAGAACCGAATACAGCCAGATAAATTAATGAACTGATATACTTGAAAGAAGCATCAAAACTTATTGGAGTGCCGATAATAAAAACCAGGATTAGCATTGATAAAGATCCATACAACATTCCATAAGCATTTGTCTGCACAACAGGCAGTTTATTTTTCTGATTATATGCTGATATAATATTTCCAAGTGATGCAGCAATAACACTGAGAAAAGAAAGTATCAATCCCAATGATTTTTCACTTGAGAAATTAAATCCGAGAAGATGATCCTTAAAGACCAATATGATTCCAGCAAAACCAATCAATGCACTGACTAGAACCTGTAAGCGAATTTTAGATTTAAGAAAGATGAAACCATTGAAGATATTTAAGAATATTATTGTGGAGAATATAACAGCGACAAGTCCGCTTTTAAGATGTACTTCCGCCAGGTAAACCAGCCAGTAATTTATTCCAAACAAAAATACTCCCTGAAGTGCCATAAATAAATGCTGCTTCGCATTATACTTTAAATTCATTTTAATCATACTGCAGTAAACAAAAAGAATTATTGCAGCAAGCAAAAAACGGTAGAAGACAGATACTAACGGATCAACTACTCCAAGCTGAAAAGTTATTGCAAGCCAGGTTGACCCCCAGATAAATGCCGGAATGATATACAGAATTAAATTTTTCATAAATGCTTCTGCCTTTTACTACTTTTATTTTTCTTCTGCAAACCTGTTCCTTAATTCAACTGGATTTCTTTTCTTACTTTTCATTTTCAGGTTCAGCATTTCAACAAATACTGAGAATGCCATCGCGAAATAGATGTAGCCTTTTGGAATGTGCTGCTCAAGTCCTTCTGCAATCAGGGATACCCCTATTAATATTAAGAATGCAAGTGCAAGCATTTTTACTGTCGGGTGCTTCTCGACAAAATTGCTTATACTTTTTGATGATACCATCATCACTCCGACAGCAATTACAACGGCAATAATCATTATTATAATATTATTCGCCATCCCAACAGCTGTAATAACAGAATCCAAAGAAAAAACAATATCAAGCAAAAGTATTTGAATAATTACGCTCCCAAAGGATTTTGCCGCCTTGGCAGTTCGATGTCCTTCTTCACCTTCAAGCTTATCGTGAATTTCAAAAGTACTTTTAGCGAGCAGGAATAGTCCGCCCACAATGAGAATTATATCTCTGCCGCTAATTTCCTGACTTAGTACTGTAAACAATGGAAGAGTTAACTTCATTATCCACACAATGGAGAACAGCAATAGTATTCTGGTAATCATCGCAAGCGCTAGTCCGGTCAATCTTGCTTTATCCTGTTGATGCTTCGGTAGCTTTCCTGACAGGATTGAAATGAAAATAATGTTGTCAATGCCAAGAACGATTTCCAGCACAGTGAGTGTAAGTAACGCTATCAGCGATCCGGGTTCTGTAATCCATTCCAAGGTTTTATTCCGATATTGTTATAAAAAGAGTTATTATCAAATTTAAGTCACGCAATACTGAAAGATGACATCTTTCTAAAAGATGTCATCTTTTATCTCTCAAATTAAATCTGCAAAACTGCCTTCTACAATTTTTGCCAGGTCAGCAGGTTTAATCATTATCTGCATCCCTCTGATTCCAGCACTCACAGAAATTTCATCAAATAGTTGAGCAGTTTCATCAATGAATGCTGGATATTGTTTCTTCATCCCAATTGGTGAACAGCCGCCTTTTATGTAACCTGTTAGCGGAAGCAATTCTTTTTCTTTTATCATTTCGATCTTTTTATCGCTGCAGGCAGAAGCAGCTTTTTTGAGATTCAGTTCTTCAGTTACGGGAATGCAGAAAACATTAATCCCGGTTTTCTCTCCTCTTGTCACGAGAGTTTTAAAAACTCTTTCTGGTTCAATTCCGATTTTATTTGCAACAGTAGTTCCGCTTAAATCACTTTCATCAACATCGTAAGTTAAAGTAGAATGAGAAATATTGCCGGATTCAAGCAGTCGAACTGCGTTGGTTTTTTGATATTTCAATTTTTACTTGAGGATTTAATTTCTTCATGGGTGAGTTCTAATGATTCTGCAGATAAAAGAAATTTTGTATAATCTTTTTGCGGAGTGGCGAACACTTCACTCGTAACTCCGCTTTCAACAATTTCTCCATCTTTTATAATGATAACTCTGTTTGCAAGATTTCTCAAAATTCTTAAGTCGTGGCTTATGCAAATCATAGTGAGGTTAAATTCTTTATTCAACTGCTTGAAAAGTTTAACAAGATTTAGTTGTGACTCAACATCCTGCGCAGAAAATGGCTCATCAAGAATTAACAAAACTGGTTTTATTGCAAGTAGTCTGGCAAGTGCTGCTCTTTGCTGCTCACCACCGCTTAACTCCATTCCTCTTCTATCGTATAATTCTTCCGGGAAGCCAACTGAGCTGAGAACTTTCTCCCTTTCATTCGGAAGTTTACTTTCATCCACACCTGAAATTTTTAATGCTTCATTAATTATGCTTTGCACTTTTCTGAATGGGTTTAATACTTCTCCGTGATTTTGAAAAAGTATTTGAATAGGGCTGCTTTTCTTTCTTTCTGATTCTGAATTTGAATCTAAAATGATTTCTCCGCTGTCAGGTATGATAATGCCGGCAATTACTTTTGCAAGTGTTGATTTACCTCCGCCAGATTCACCACAGATCCCGAGTATTTCTCCTTGTTCAACTTCAAAGGAAACATTCTTCAGAATATCGAATTGCTTTTTCTTTTCCTCTTTAACCTCGACGGAGTACGAAATGTTTTTAACTTTAAGCAGTGGCATTGCTGATCTCTTTAAATGAGTCAATAAATTGTTTCATCTTATCATCAGTCGAACTTAGAAATTTATTTGAAGCGATAAATGTGGATAGTCTTCCATCTGTTAAATAAGCAATATAATCCGAAGACTTTATTGCGAAATTTATATCCTGAGTTACAACTAGAACTGATTTATCATTATCTCTGACAAAATTTTTCATTTTTAATAGAATGAGATTCATCACCGCATAATCAACTCCTGAAGTTGGTTCATCGAGAATAAGCAGATCAGGATTTACAAGTAGAGCAAGCACAATTAAAAGTCTTTGAGCCATTCCACCGCTCAATTCATATGAATGCAGACCAGCTAATTTTTTATAGGTTGGCAATAAAAAGAAGAGTAACAGTTCTTCAATTTTAAGCGGGCTTATATTTGAAAGATCAAAGTAATAATTAATTTTTTTTAGAGGGTCAAAGCTATTGGCTGCATCCTGAAAAACGTAGCGAATGTGTTTTTTCCTTATCTCCCGAAGTTTTTCTTCGGAAGAATTCAACAAGTCTATATCATCAAGTTGAACATTGCCAGTGACTTCATATGTATCAGGCGGAAGTAGTGAGGTGATAGATTTGATAAGTGTCGATTTCCCGGAACCGTTCTTCCCAAGAATTGTATAAACCTTACCCTTATCAACATCAAACTTGATGTCTTTAAGAATTGTTCGGCTGTTTCCCTTATCAAGAATTGAAACGGAATTTATGTCTACACTAAGCATCAGTAAAAATGTTGTTTTTCTTTTACTCAACAAAATAATAAATTGGCGTGAGAAATTACTATTTCTAATACAAACCTATTGAATGAACAATAAAACATTAAATCTTCTTCTCCTTTCATTCCTACTTTTACTGCTTATTGCCTGTGATTCGAAAAATTCCGTCATGGATAATCGAATTATTATTGGAATTGCAGCGGATGTTCAATCTTTCAACTCCCTGTTTGCATTCAGCTATGAAGAGAGTGCAATTGCAGAAATCCTTTATCCCGGTTTGCTGGATTTTAGATGGAATAATGAAAAGGGTGAACTTGATTCATATCCAATGATTGCGAAAAGCTGGCATTGGTCTGATGACTCTTCATTTTTTATTTTTTCTCTCAGAGTTGATATAATTTGTTCAAATGGAAAAAAACTTACTGCTTCCGATGTTGTTTTTTCTTACGATGTATTTTCAGATCCGGAAGTCCAAAGCAGATTATATGGTATATTCAATCAGCTTTTTATTGAATCAGATGGGCATATAGATATTGAAAGAACTTTTAAAATTATCTCGCCATATGAATTTGATATGCATTTCCCTGAAAACTCTGTCCCGGATTTGGTTAAGATCATTGTACCGGTAATACCTGAACACATATTTAAAGATATTAGCCGAGACCAATTAGCAAATCACGAAAGTAATTTTAATCCTGTTTCAAGTGGAGCGTTTAAGTTTAAAAAGTGGGATAAAAATCAAACAATAATTTTAGAAGCAGACAGCAATTCATTTCTCTTTACTTCCGGCCAGACGGCTGAACTTGTTTTTAAAATTGTTCCAGACTACACTTCAAGAATACTGCAGCTTAAGAAAGGCGATGTTGATTTACTTGAGTTAGTTAAAGTGGAAGATATGCAGGAACTTAAAACTGTAAAAAGTCTAACAGTAGTTAGTTCGATAGGAAGGGAATATGATTACATCGGCTGGAATAATGTTGAACCGAATGAACCTTCAAAGCCGCATAAACTATTTGGAAACAGTAATGTACGTAAAGCACTATCGATGGTAGTCAACAGAAAAGAAATACTTGAAGAGTATTTATCAGGTCAGGGAGAACTTGCTGCATCTCCGGTTTCTCCAATTTTCAAATCAGCTTTTAATGATGAGGTTTTGCCGTATGCTTTCCATCCAGATGAAGCAAAGAAGCTTTTATCTCTTGAAGGCTGGAAGGATGAAAACAAAAACGGAATTCTTGAAAAGGGAAAAACCGAATTCAAGTTTACAATGTATTATCCTGTTGGAAATCCTTTGCGTGAGTATGCATCTGTTGCTATTAAGAATAATCTCAATGCTATTGGTGTTGAAGTTATATTGGAGAAGATGGAACAGGGGACTTTCATCAACAATCTTTATGAGAGAAAATATGATTCGTGGATGGCTGGTTTTGGTGTACCAATTCCTCTTGATCTGAAGCCTTACTGGTATTCCGATCCAAATATTGGCTTCCTGAATTTTTCAGGTTATATCAATCCTGATATTGATAATATTCTTGATAAACTGGAATCCAGATTAAGCCTTCAAGAAAAAAATAAATTAATAAAAGAGTTCCAGGAAATTATTCACAAAGATGAGCCGGTTACTTTCCTTTACTGGACTCCTAACATCATCGTTTACAACAAGCGAATAAAGAATTTGAAAATAACTCCTCACGGTGTGCTTGTCCATTGCTGGGAATGGACTATTAATTAGCATAGCAATATGAAATCGGAAATTGTAAAGGCACTATTCACCCGTATTTTATCTTCACTGCTGACACTCTTTCTTCTTGTAAGTTTTCTCTTTATAATTATCAGACTTTCCCCCGGAGATCCAACTGACAAATACATATCTTCAAAACTCGGTAGTGAACTTTCGGAAAGAATCGCAGAAAAGTTTTCACTTAATCAACCAGTGACCGATCAATATTTTTCGTTTGTTGCAAATGTTTTTAGTGGAGATATGGGTGTGTCTTACAATTACAGGCTTCCTGTTTTCGAGGTGATCTGGGAATATTTTTCATTGACACTTGTGTTTGCATCAATAAGCTTTATTCTTCAGATAGGTCTAAGTATCTGGCTTGCTCTTTGGGTAATAAAAAAACAAAAAAAGTGGTTGAACAAATTTGTAACTAACTCTTCACTATTTATTTACTCTATTCCTGCGTTTGTTTTGGGCGTTGCTCTTATCTACATCTTTTCAGTCAACTTGAATTTATTACCAATTTCAGGTTTAAAATCACTCGATCACGATGGAATGTCATTCTTCTCAAGGTTATTAGATCAACTGAACCATCTTATTCTGCCATTATTAACACTTTCAGCCGGAGGTGTTGCTCTATTTTATAAATATATCAAAGAGAGTATGGACGAAGTACTTCAACAAACATTTATAGTCAGTCTTAGAGCATCGGGGGTGAATGAAAAAACTATTTTGAGAAAGCATGTAATCCCGAATGCATTAAGACCATTAGTATCAGTTGCTGGTGTTGAGCTTGGAATTCTTTTAGGCGGAGCGTTGGTTACGGAAGTAATATTTAGTCTTCCCGGGATGGGAAGATTGACAGTTGATTCTATATTTTCACGCGATTATCCATTAGTGATTGGTTGTGTATTTACTGCGGGTGCTGTGATGATTCTGGCAAACTTTTTAGCTGATATTATTAAGCTGAAAATTGATAAAAGATTGGTTAAAGGAATTCTCAATTGAAATCCGGATTAAAAATAATTCACTGGATAATTTTTCTTTGGCTGTTAATAATTGTCCTCCGTTTTGAATTAATTGTAGGTTATCTATCGTTGATTTTGAGTTACATCAGATTGCTTTTTACTGAAACCTCTTCTGCTTTGAATGTTTTGGGTTTCAGTCATGTTGATGCTTTTTTATCAACGTTGGTTTTTCTATTGACTCTTCCTCTGATTTTATTTTTGAAAAATAAATTATCTTTTCTCAAAAGTAAGCTGAAATTCTCTTTAGCCTTTTTGATTATGCTTGGGTTCGTTTTTTTATTTGCACCTATCATCTCAAATGAGAATCCCGAATTCTCGAAAAATTTATCTGTAACAAAATTACTTCCACCTTGCAGTTCTGTGAATAAACTTGAGTTGAAATCTGATGAAGTCAGCAATTTATCAGGTGATGATTTATTTAGAAAAGAATCAGAGCAAATCATCAAACCATCCTATAACGACAATAATATTTTTGCTGATAGTGTAAAAATATCTGAGAAAGTTATTTACTATCAAAAAAATGTTGCATATGAAATTAAAAGAGAATCGTTGAATAGTATAACCGGAATTCCTGTAAGAGAAACAAAATTATATTTACTTGGCACCGATGAGTTTGGAAGAGATTTGTTTTCCCGATTAATTCATGGAACTCGTATCTCAATAACTGTCGGTTTAGGAGCGGTTGTTCTGTCATTTATCATAGGCATTATTTTAGGATTCATCGCAGGTTATCGAGGTGGTTTTCCAGATATCTTACTTAATCGTTTTGCTGAAATCTTTTTAGCATTTCCAGTGATCTACCTTGTTATTTTAATTTTGGCATTGTTTGGCAGTTCAATTTTTTCGGTTATAATTGTTTTGGGAGTTTCCGGCTGGATGAGCCTATTTAAAATTGTGAAAAGCGAAGTTATATCCATAAAACAAAAGGATTTCTTTTCAACGGCTGAACTTGTTGGCTTGAGTAAGATTCAATTACTATCAAGAGAAATATTACCTGTGATTATAGCTCCGGTATTGGTGAACATGGTATTTTTATTTAGCAATGTAGTACTGGCAGAAGCTGCTTTGAGTTATTTAGGTCTCGGGACTGGCACTTCTTATCCTTCCTGGGGTTCAATGATAAGTTCCGGACAGGAATATATTACTAATGCCTGGTGGATGATTGCGTTTCCGGGATTAGGTTTAATATTAACATTATTTTCGTTCAACACCTCGGGTAGAATGCTTGGAAAAGTATTTAACCCACAGCTAAAGAAATGATAAATACTCGATATGAAATAATAAAAAAACTCGGCAAAGGAAGAAGCTCAGTTTATCTTTGTCGGGATATTGAATTCCCTGAAAAAGATTATGCGATAAAAATTCTTCCTCCTGTTAAAGATAGTCAAGAACAGGCTGTTTTTATTAAAGAATTTTTCACTCTTCAAAAACTCGGACATCCAGGTATTATTGAAGCGTTTGAAATCGGGACCGTCTTTCATACAGCTGAAGAAGAAGAAATTGAAATCGGCTCAACTTTCATAACGATGGAGTATTTTAACGGCGAAGAATTGCTTGCGGTTAAAAATGATCTTAATGAAAAAAATCTGAAAGAGATTGTCAAGCAAATTTGTGCTGTTCTCTATTACCTACATCAATCCAAGTATATTTATTACGATCTTAAGCCTGAGAATATTCTTGTTTCATTCAAAGATGAAAATCCAAGAATAAAACTCATTGACCTTGGTCTTGCAGAATACGATCCATCTCCTTCCGACTATGGAATAAAAGGAACAGCATATTACATAGCTCCGGAATTACTGAAAAGAGAAAGTCATAATCATTCTGTTGACTTTTATTCACTTGGAATGTTACTGTATCAGATTATTTATAACCGCTTCCCGTTCAATGTTAGTAATGAGCTGGATATTTACAAGTCTGCAATAGAGAAAACATTTGATTTTCCGGCTTCTGATAATTTTACAAATGAGTTCATCAACGTTGTTAAAAAATTATTAGAAAAAGATGTTAAAAAAAGATATGAATCATCATTAGCGATAATCAAGGATTTAGGTTTTTCACTTGATGTTTCTATAACAAAAGAATTTTTACCCGCAAAGATTTATTCTTGTCGTGAGGAAGTCACAAATATTCTTACAAAATATTTTGCTGATAAAAGCAGCAGTGAGGTTTATTCGATTAAAGGATTTGATGGTGTTGGCAAATCCTCATTACTTCAGAAAATGCAGGAGCTGAATTCGAGTGCTATAATAATTTCTGATGTAAAAGGAAAAACTGCCGAAGGACTAATTAGATATATACTTAGAGCAATCATCTTCTCCAATGCTGTTTATCCTAATTTTACAGAGGAAGAAAAGCTAACTCTTTTAAATTTGCTTAGAAAAAGTGAAAAGGAAATAATTGATGAGTTTCGCATTACGATAGCTTTACTAAGCTCAAAAAGTAAATTTATTTTACTGATCGATGATTTTAATTTGTATGATTTGCTTGCAAGCGATTTACTTGTGGAAATTATTCCACTATTACAAGTCAATAACATTAAAGTGGTTGTAACTGAATCTTCAGACCATAACTTTCTTTCTGCAAGAATTAATAATGTTAAGGATATTACATTAGGACCGTTTACCAATGAAGAGATGATACAGTTTCTGGGAGAAAGTTATAGTTCAATTATTCCACAAGAGGAATTAAAGAAGCTAATTAATACAAGTGCTGATTTAATCCCGGGAAATATTAAGTCCTTTATCAAAGATTTAATTCTTTTCGGAATTATGAAGTTTACTGGAAGCGGTGTGAACGTCTCTGATGATGAAGAAAAGCTAACATCTTTAACAAAGGCTCAGTCTTCGATATACGATTTAAGATTAGCAAATCTTTCAGGAATTGAACTACACGCCTCAAAGATAATTTCGGCATTAAATATCTACATAGATTTAAATTTGCTGTCTTCGCTAATTGAGATGTCCCTGCAAGAAACAGAAAGAATTGTCCTAGATCTGCAGTTGAATAATATCATTCAAAAATATTCATCCGGCCAGACGCTTATCTTTACATCAGATGCTATTAAGAAATACATTTACTCTTCCATCGAAAATAAAAGTGATCTGCATTTACATATTGCAAAAAAATTAACAGAAAAAGTACCAGCATTAAACAAACTTGAGGAAGCCAGACAATATGAACTTGCGGGAGAATTCGGGAAATGCTTTAATGTTGCAATGGAAGAAATAATTCAAGCAGAGTTACATTCTGCATTTACATCAATGCAAAGAATAATATTGCATCTGTTAGAGCTTCCACTGGAAAATAAATTAGTAGACTCTTTAAAGATTAAACTCAGTGAAGTTTATTTAAAACTTGGTGATGTACAGTCTGCTCTCAGAACAATTAAAGAATTAAAAAGCACTCACCCAGAACAAAAGTTTGATAACAAATTGTTTATAATTGAGGGAAGTGCACTCATTGCTGCGGGAGAGTATGAATTAGGTAAGAAGGTAATTACAGAGCTACTCAAAAAAATAGAAGATGAGGAAGAAAAGAAAAGACTAAAAGTAGAATTAGCTTATGCTGATTTTGAACTTAAATTATATGAAGAAGCCAGAGAACAATGCAATATTCTCCTTGAAAAAGTAAATCTTTCCCCAGAATTAACAGGTCGATGTTATAATCTAAAAGGAATGATTGATATATATCAGAGAAATGATATGAGTGCAGCACTCGATAATTTTATAAAAGCTAAAAGCAAATTTGCAGAAGCTGGTCAGCCTGCACGTGTAGCGGGTGCAGAGGTGAACATAGGAAATATATATTCTATTCAGAAGAATTATGAAGAAGCAGAGATGCATTGGAAAAGTGCGTCTGAAATAAATAAATCTATCGGTAATTTAGAACAAGAGGGAATTTTACTGCAGAGTTTTGGTACATTTTATTTTTACAGAACAAAATTTAATTCGGCAATTCAATCTTATCTTAGAGCGCGGAATATTTTTGTAAGTTTAGGTAATGAAATTGGTTTAGGACAGATTTATGTGAACTTGGGGGAAGCATACATAATGATTTGTGAATATCAAAGTGCATTCGAACTATTAAATGAAGCCCAAAATATTTTTGTGCAGTTTAATAATGTCAACGAGCTGTCTGATGTGTTTTTCTTATCAGTTAAATATTACTATAAGCTTGGTGCGATTCAAATGATGGAAAACTCTTTAAAAAACTATGAAAGTAATTCCAGCAAACTTGAAGTCTCGGATGAAAAAAATTTTCAGATTAGGTTTCTTACACAAATATATTCATTTAGTAAATCAAAAGAAGTCTCAATTGAAGAATTAAAATTAGTTAGTGAGTATTTTGCTAAACAGAATGATATTTACAATTTCATCGAAACAGTTTTTATATCTATAAAGTATTTAATACACTTAAATAAATATTCCCAAGCATTTAATGAAATTAACAAACCAGAACTTGTGGATTTATGCTCGCAAAATTCTATATTGGAGGCAGAGAGGGAATATTTTTTAGGGATGATCTCAAAGCACTACAATTCCGACAAACTATTATCACCCCTCGTCTATTTTGAAAAAGCCTATGACTTAATTAAAGATGAAAATGTATTTGAGTTGACCTGGAAGGTTTTATACGAGATTTCTCAGTTATATGTTGAAAGGGGTAATTATACTAAAGCAAAACGGTTTGTTGTGTATGCAAGAGAATTAATTTATTTCATTGCTGAGAAGTTGGAATCACCACAGTTGAGGGCAGCGTACTTAAGAAGTACTGAACGACTTGAAACATTAAAAAAATTGGAAAGTTTTTACCCGAGTTAATACTTATGTCTGACGGGAATATTAATATTAAACTTTTTTCAGATTCTACGGATTATGTACCAGTTACATCTGCGCTAAAACAATTAGAGATAAAAGGCTTTCCATTAAATATTACTTTCCCAAACGAATTTAAAATAACTAGTAATGATATAGTTATACTTAAAATCGACTCTCTTGATTCTGAACATTACAAGACCGCACTTAAAAGTAAGCAAGAAAATACAAATAGATTTATTATAGTAATTAGAAATACTGACGCTCTCTTAGTAACAACATTAATAAAGCAAGGCTTCTTGGATATATTTGTCTTTCCTTATGAAGTTTTAAAGTTTACTTCGTTCCTATCTGAGATAATCTCGAATAAAAGTTATATAACTGAAGCAAATCGCATCGGAATATTCGGAATGAATAGACAGGGAATAAAATCTATTCTTGGTGAGTCTGAAAAGTTAATGCGGGCTGTAGACTTGGCAACTAAAGTTTCGGAAAAAAGTAATTCCAATGTTTTAATTCTGGGTGAAACGGGTACTGGCAAGGGATTGTTTGCCAGAGCAATTCATAATAACGGTCCAGCAAACCAATATCCATTTATAGACATTATTTGCACAGCTATCCCTGAGAACCTTCTTGAATCTGAATTATTTGGATATGAAGCAGGTGCTTTCACAAGTGCCAGAACCCGAAAAGTTGGACTTTTTGAACTTGCTGATAGAGGTACGTTGTTTCTCGATGAAATTGGGGACCTGAGTAATAATCTTCAAACAAAGCTTTTAAGAGCAATTGAAAAGAAAGTAATTAAAAGATTAGGGGGTGTGGTAGATATTCCAATTAATGCTAGGATTATCTCAGCCACAAATAGAGATTTAGAAAATATGGTTGAGAGAAATCTGTTTAGACGAGATCTTTATCATAGATTGAATGTAGTCTCGATAGAAATTCCTCCATTAAGAGACAGAGAAGAAGATGTTGTACTCTTAGCCAACTATTTTATAGAAGAGTTTAATAAACAGTTTAATAAATCTGTTAAGAAACTAGAGAAGGATGTTCAACATTTGCTTATGGGTTATTCCTGGCCGGGAAATGTACGCGAACTAAGAAACATTATTGAACGAGCCGTACTTTTAAGTGAAGATAAAAAATTACAGATGAAAGATTTTCTAAGCCTCATAAATAATAGTCCTGTCCTGGCTCAAGAAAATATTAATTCACACCAGACTCCATCTAACGTAATCCGATTAGATATTAATTATGGGGTTACAAATCTCAGAAAATTAGATAAGCAATATGCAAGGGAAGTTCTATTAAAAATGGGTGGTAATAAAACTCAAACCGCAAAGTTACTTGGAATTTCTAGACCAAAATTAGATACTCTCTTGAAAAATAAGATATAGCATAATTAAGTGGTATTTTTAAAAAGTTTGTTTTTTGTCAGTTTTATTGATTTTTTCTAATATTCAAAAATGAAATTATAAGTAATGTTTTTTTACAATGATTCGTATTTGACTAGAAAAAATTGTAAATATTACCTAGAAAAAAGCGTTATTTTGTAAATTTTCAAATAAACGGCAAATTTTTCATGGCATAAGCATTGGGTTGGGGGAAGGTGCTGCAAGTTTGCAGTTCTAGGGTGAAGTGTATGTCAAACTACTAGTAGTGTGTCATATTTAACAAGTGGTACTATGCGAATTATATTATCCATAGCCCTTATTTGGGGACTATTCATATCCGGATTCGCTCAGGTTGCTGACAATGTTGAGGAAGCGACCAGATATCGTGTTAATCAGGATAATATAACTACCTTAGCTGAGAGCCACGCTTTTCAATCATCTGAAGCTACTCATACAGAATTAAAATTTCTGGAGAGTAGATCAGGTTCACAGCTTGATGAACTCGGTGCGAAATACGGCTGGGTAAGATCAG
>CAZLJI010000023.1:0-10476 GCA_964559565.1 uncultured Ignavibacteriaceae bacterium
ACCATCAGAACCGTAACCATCAGGTTCCACCCGATGACCAGTACAGGTGTTGACAATCCCATTACTTTCCTGTTTTTCCAACGTTTTGAGTGTCGGTGGTTTACGAAAACCGTTTAACCATTTATGGCCATTAGCAACCAATCCGGTTTTTACTTCATCACCAAAAGTAATCCAAAATTGGCCAGAATGCGTTTTGGGCGAGAAGTCAACATGGACTCGACTACCAGCAGGGATACTAAACATAACCCGTTGGGTTTGCTTGTCAGTCCATTTCCGTTCAGCGGTGGTTATAGTATCCATGCCAGTACCCTCAATACCAAACTTAACTTTGTCGAATTGATTAATGTTCATAATTAGTTTTTAAATTCTACTTGGAAAGTCATGCCCTCAAACGTATCAGGAAGATCAAACACCATTGAAGGTCTGATAACAGGAATTAGTTCTGACCAATTTATTCCTTTTCGGGTAAGTTCATCACCAATGATTTTGTAAACATCTTCAGCAGTCATTTCACATTTCATTTTCATTGTGAGAATATATTACAGGAAGAATTATAAAATGTCAAACTTATTCGTTTACAAGTTCAATCTTTCCATTTGGATACATAACAAACCAATTTTTTATTACCCAACTAATATCCGGCTTGACATTAATAGGATATGAATCTGCTGGATCAACGTCGGTTTTATTTTTGTAAAAGTTAATTATCATTGTGATAAGATATTACAGGTTAATTAATAATAATACAACCAATTTATAAACTTTTGATTGATCCTATCAAATCCTTTGTATCGTTTATTAAATCGCATACAAGCGATAGCAAGCGTTCTACCAATTGGCATATTATTACCAAATCGGCGGACATATCGAGCCAATAAAGCCTTGTGCCATTCCGTTAAATGGTCAAATTCAGATCGATCAATATAGGTTGTAAGTTGATTCATTGTAGAAATATATTACAGGTTTCTTTAAGGAATGTCAATGTCAATCAGCTCTCCCTTTTTCCATTTGTAAGAACAGCTATCGCAGAAAAAACTGACAACGTTTAACGATTTCCATTCCAATTTTTTACAGTGGTCACAGGGAATTAGTTGTAATTTCCCGTCAGGAGAAAGAATGGATTCACATTGAGGATTGATTTCCACTGTAAACTGTCCCGATATTGGATTGATATAAGTAGCTTTCATTGTGTAAATATATTACGGGATACTTTAAAGAAAGTCAAACCATTCTTACAATTATTTTTCTATACCGATAAAGGTATTTGCGCAAGGACCGGTCCCCCACTCTCTGGCTTATTTCAGCCGCATCTCTTATTATGAGATTATTATATCAGAATATTATAAAAAGTCAAACAATTTCTCTCACACCCAAAAGATTTTTTAATTCTTTTTGAAATTTCTTTCGTCCAGATTCTTCTCCTGCTTCAAACACTAACTTAGCAAGATCCATGTGAGTAAGTGGTTGACAAAAATTCATAAAATTAACTCCCATTTGAGTTAAAATATTAATGTCTTTATCACTGAAACGAATAAAATTGGTTTTTACAATCATATTGTGAGATTATTATATTAGAATATTATAAAAAGTCAATCACAATCACAACCTTTTTTCTGATTACAATTATAACATGTTACTTGAAAATTTGAAGGATCATTCCAAAGACGGGGATATACTGATACAGGCTTAATGTGGTCAATAGTAGCCAGTTGATTTTTGTTTTTTGTCCAGGGATTAAGATTGGTTTTTCCACAAATAATACAATTAAATTGTTTATGACCCAAATTTATTTGTTGGGAAAACCAATTGTTACGAACTTTTAACCATTGTATCCATTTAGGTATCCGTCTTTCCGGATCAAGTTTGGTGTATTGATTGTTGGTATAAAGAAGAGCACCAGCTTGGTGAGGATTACAAGGAGTATAAAGTAATCGTGGTTTAGGTCGGCTCATCGTATTTCGTTTTGGAGTTTCAAAAACAAAGCATAAATCTCGGCCGGTGATTCATCAGTAAGATCATAAATTTTACTTTTATCACCGTTTCTAACAATGAGAATTCGGCCTTTAAAATTTCTTGTGGAACGATTAGCAAATCCATAGAGTTGACTTACGTCTTGAAAAGATTGAAAGATTTCTGAGCGGGGATCGAGCAGATATATTTTCATCATATGTATATACTACTTAATTTTAAATTTATAGTCAATACAGAAAATAAAAAAACCCCCGTTGGTTTAACGGAGGTTTGCTAATACGAAATTATTGTTATTAAGAACTTTTGGAATATCTAACCATTCCGCCTGCATAAGACATAATACAGAGGATTAGATGAGCAATAGCCCAGGCTCCAAATCCCATATTGGTAATAATGTAAATCAAAATGAGAATTCGGGGAATAAACCAGGCCATGAAAAAATCTCCCCAGAAAGGAATATTATTGGCTGGAATAACACCGTTACAGTAAGCGATAATCAAACCAAGTCGGGGGAAGAATAATGTTAGAACCAAAAACCAAGTGTCAATTTCATTCATTGTATTTACCTTTTTTTAATTGTTAGTGATATTTTATATTAATATTGAGTCACCGTCAAACTTTTTTTACCGAATTCTTTTGCTTTTTCGTGATCATTAAAAAATACATCTATCCTATTATCGTATTTAATAGAAAGTCTGTCCTGAACTATCCTATTTCCCACTCCGGGAATATTGATTTTAGTTCCAAAAGGAATAGAACGAGAAGCTGCTATGGTAATTCCTTCAACAGCTTTCTTTCCTGAAGCTGTAATGCCTTTAGCATTTGGCCCACAACACTTTTTACAGGGACAGTAGGCCGTAACAGTAACGATGTAATTAGTGGCTGATTGAAGCGATTGTAAGCATAACGCACTTATTAAAGCCAACAATAGTTTAAGTTTCATTGTAAATTATTATATCAGAATATTATAAAAAGTCAAATAAATAAAAAATTAACGGCTAACAAAGTTTTACCTTCATTAGCCGTCAAACAATGAACGAACTGACTTACGCCGCTAGAGGATTATCCGATTCAGCAAGAGCGGCTACCTGTTGAACGAAATCTGTATCCCAATCTCTATTACCAAATGTACCATTTTTTTGAGAATTGTCAATTTCTTTTTGACGCCATAGTTCTTGTTTTTGATAAATTATTTTCCAAGCTGCTTTATATCGTTCAGCCATGGTCATTGTGGCCGAACTAACCACAACCTTTTTTTCAGTTACTTTACTTGTAACTGCTGATTTAGAAGCCTTTGTTGGCTTTGATTTATTTTTAACTTCTTCACCCAAATTATAAAAAGGCGTATTGTAATTCTCGTTTTCTTCCATTGATGACATAATACAGGTTAAATATGTTAAAGTCAACTTGTAACAGAAATTTTATTTGGGCGGGGGTACCCCCCTTCTTATAAATTAAAGATTGGAGTTACGGCTCGATTTGAACGATCAGGCGACCGCCGATTCTGGCGACTTGGGACCAAACCCTCTTTATTCAACTAGTATAGAATCTATTTGCCTTTTTCCGTAACATATTAAATTGACGACCAGGTCAGATTTCGAATCTGTCCACCACCAAGCAACTGATGGATAAGCTACCCATTACTAAGTTTTTTACTTATTCCGTTCACTCCGGATTTACTTGGAACTTTCATTAACCGTTCATTCCAGCTCCTGGCCAAATTTGTTGTTGGGGGTACTCCCCCCCAGCCTTTTAATATCGATTAACGGTGATGTAACTATTTTTCAATGTGTTACCCCACAAAATCAACCGCCGTTCTTTCATCAAACTATTAATGTTTGGTTTTACACGAAGTTCGGCATGTTCAGCTTCGCTTAAAAGATTTTTAAACTTTTCAAGTTCTTCGTTAATATCTTGTTTTGAATTATCATTTTTTCCAAAATCAAGTTTAAGTTCAAACGATTCGCCATCTGGTAAATGAATGGTTATAATATCGTGATTCATAATATATTTATATTAACAGAATTTTATAAAATGTCAATCCCCTTACTGGGGGTCCTCCTGCCCCCCCATGTCATTGACCATATCCCGGCAGGCATTGATTTCTTCCACCACTCCAAGTTCATCTTCACTTTCAGAAGCATTCACTTCTAACCATCGAATAGCCTCATTTAAATTTCCGTTTGGATCACCACCGAGATTTTCAGCAGATACCAAAGCTAATCGTTTATAATTCTCATCCCGAAAGGCTTTACTGCGAAGTTGAGCAATTGATTGAATAGGAGCTAATTTCATGTTGTGATTAAAATTTTTAAGTCGTTTTGTTGGTTATTATTTCCAATATTATAACCCATCAGATTATATATATCGAGTAAATTTTCAATAGGACAAATAGGATGTCTTTCGGATATTGATTTGTGAACGAATGTATGTGCTACGATATAAGCTGGTTTGCTAACCGTTTTTCTTTTCTTTCTTAATCTTTTCATTAGTTTAACGGTCATTGGGGGTACCCCTGCCCCTGCAGAAGTACCCCCCTCACCAAGTTAATTACGATTTGACCGTGAAGACTTGGGAAGGACGGCCTTTTCCAAGTTTCTTCAAAACCTTGTCTAATTTTCCACCTTTCACCAATTTATCCAGAACACTCCACACTGTTCCACGTTCCGGCATACCATTGACATTGGCAAACTGAGCTTGGGTAAATTCACCCACAGGATAGTTATAAGTTACAACCTTATCTTTTACAGTAGCCACCGTAACAGCCACTCCACCGTCCGGAGTAGGATTCACCACCGGGATAGTTTCCTCGGGAACAGTCGGGTCTTCCACTTCGACGGTCGGGGTGGTTACTTCAGTTACTTCTTCAGTGGATACCGGAGTAGCCATCACTTCTTCCAGACTGGGATCATTTTCAAGGGCCACAGGTTCAGCCGTTATCGGGTCCAATCCTTGAAACCCACTGACTTCGCCGTTGGTAAATCGGTCAAACCATAGATTGGCTCGGTCTTCACTGATAGGGGCATAAAGCCACTTGTTGACGGCCCCGGCTGAAGGATAAATTTCAACATCATCTTTGGACCGAACGGCAAACACTTCAAAGGATACAAACTGGCCTTCGCTAGTCTCCCGACGATAGATAGCGGCCTTGTCGTTTCGTTTGACTTGGGTAAAGTTGTTATTGTCTAAAGTAAACGTTGTTTCAAGTTGTTTCATTTTTTGTTTTATTGATTTTTTGTTTTATTGATTTTTTGTTTTATTAACGTGGAAAATATTATATTAAATCGTAGCGAATGTCAAGCCTCATGCTGATTTTCTTTTCAATCCAACCGATTTAATATAGACTCCCAATTGATAGTGTTCAAATCCAAAGTTAAGAACAGCTAACATTTTATTAGGAGCCAATACTTCAAATTTTTGACCGTTCGTTAAAGTAACGATCCAAGTTTTTACAGAAGGAATATTCATTGTGAAAATAGAATACAGGACCGATTAGCGAAAGTCAAACACAATTTAAAAAAAAGTGAATTTACAATATCGTTAAAGGTATTTGCGCAGGCTTTGGTCCCCCACTCTCGGCGCCTTGCGGTCGGCCTCTTGTTTTCTTATTGTGAGAATATATTACAGGAAGAATTATAAAATGTCAAGTCTCTTCGACAACTTTATAAGCATGAATTTTGAAGTTTTTACCGTATTTTTTAGCCACCAATCGTTCAACCATCCATTGAAGATACCGCTTATTTAGTCCAGTCTTCTTAATGACTTCCATACACCGTCCAGATTCGTTTAAAACACGATATGAGACAGTTATAAGTGTTCTTGGTTTACTCATCTTATGACTTCGAAGCAATCGTTTTTTAGGTCAATTAAACACTCGCCTTGGGTTGTCCAAATATTAGAGAAATCTCTGGAAACAGGAGTAATTTCCCCACATTCTACTGTTATACCTTTACGCATAAGACGATTAAAGGTATCGTTATCCCCATTTTGAGGATTCATCACATCAACGGTGATGTCCTTTACGAATCTTATTTTCATGCCGATAAATATAAACCGGCATGAAATATTTAACAAGTTATTCTAACACTTTAATTTCATTTTAAAGCCGTCTTGACCATCCAGAACCAACATAAGGCCCATAACTCGTTCGAGAGCCTTAGTAACACCAACAGCCTTGTTGTAGTTTTCTTTGTCAGAACATTTAGCAAAACCGTAAAATTCAGCTGAAGTATCGGGATCAGTCACCCAAATTTCAGTTAAACCACCTTTGGGAAGCAATTCGCTTATGAACAATTCTGTATTAATTTTAAAACCATCAGTCAACTCAGCGATTTTAAAGTTGTTAATCAAATCTAAATGGGTTTTGTGATCCACCACTTTAACCACAATTTTTCCGTTGACAGTATCTTTGTAAGCAATCTTAGTTAATCGATTGTGCTTAACTTCCACTACATAACCAGCAGCTTTAACTTCTGCTAACGTTGGTGTTTTCAGTTTTTCATTCATGGTTTTAAATGGGGAATTTTTTTGAAAGGATCATTCCCCCTAACCTTACGCATCCGACCCCGGAGGGAGGGAAATTGATGATAGGCTACTAACGGTTGGCATTAATCCGGGGATTATAGTTCCCTTCCGTTTTCACCCATCAAATTATTGAGGCGAGTGACATATTTGTTTATGCTCGGATTACAACAGATCGCAAGTCTGTTACTGCCTCAAAAATTACATGCTCCAATAAGTTTCCGTTGACGGATCACAGCAGAACGGAGTATTTTCTTCAATCTGGATCCACTGACCACTCATTAAGTTTTGAACCCACTTAAAACCGGGCTCCGGAGCCTCGGTCGGTTTTTCAAAAGTTACGTCTTTCAGTTCAGGTTTGTCGTTCATTGTGGTTAAATATTACAGGATAAATTATAAAATGTCAAGCCTTCCCTAACAAAAGATTGTCAAATCTTTTCCAAGCGGCTGATTCGGTTGCTGGAGCCCAAGCGGTTCGACCAAATGAAGATTTACCAGGATAACTCTCATAGTCGAATTCGGTTGGAGCAGAACCTTTAGCAAACACCGTTCCAGCCTTCACCGTCTTAATTGTAACCACTTCAAACCAGACCACCTTGTCAGTTTTAACGTTTTTTCGACTGTAAACAGCGAAGTTTCCGGACCGTTCCAGTTGAGTAAAAACATGATCACCACATCCGTCAGCGTTGGTGACAAATTGTTTTTGAAGGGGCATGCTGGCTTTGTATCGTGGTATTTCGTTCATTGTGGAAATATATTACAGTATTATTTAAGCAATGTCAAGCCTCTACTTGAAATTTTGAAAATTCCCAATTCTGAGAAATCCATCCCGAATCCCAAAAAGATAAGATTGGTTTTTGGCTGTATGAACTCCAACCAATTTGCCATCCAAAAATAACTTGAGAGTCCAATATTGAGAGCGATGTCCTTCATTCCGGATTTTTACTTCAGCGGTTCTTGTTTGTTCTTTCATCGTGGTTAAAGATTACCAAACTATTTGAGCAAAGTCAATCTTTAATGTCTGGATCAGTCAAAAAATCTTCAACAATACTAATATCCATTGACGACAATACAGGATATTGATCGATAATTTCTTTCCGATCTTTTCCCTGATTTAACAACTCACCAACAGCATAAACGGTAATACTAGTTCCACGAACACAAGGAACACCATTCATTCGTGAATTAGAAGCCCAAATCCGAGGATAATTTTGTAAGTTCATTGTGTTTATAAATTATCATAATTAATTGTTAATGTCAAGCGACAATTTTAACATTCTTTGAATCAACAATAACCCACAATCCGTTAGAAATCTTAACCATCCATTGGCTTGATCCGGATAACAAATCAGCCTCATAAGGATAGTTTGGAAAAAGAGAAACCCCAAAGCGACAGTTAACTCGTTTTTTGACGTATATTTGTTTTGTGGTGGTCATTGTGAAAATATATTATAGGTTTTTTATGAGAATGTCAAGCCTCTTGTTAAATTATCCGATAACGGATGTCTCCAAAAGTTCTCCGATAGTCCAGCCGGACCGGTGAGTCATTGCTCGTTCGACGGCCAAATTGTGATCTCGTTCGTCTTGTTGGTCCTGATCCATATTATGACGCAGATCAGTTATGATTTGATTATGGAATTGTTGAAGTTCGTCCAGGGTCATGTGGTCCATATTCCACCGAGGGCGGATACCATTCAACGATTTATAGTCATCGCTGATGTCCGAGAGAAGTTGTTCACGTTCAGTTAGTTCTTCCCACGTTTTGAATTCGTTTGTCATTGTGAAAATAGAATACAGGATATTTTGAACAATGTCAAATAATTTGTTAAAAAAATAACCCCTGATTTTTATCAGGGGTTTGATGTAATCCGTTAGGATTTAAGAGATTTCCACTTTCATCCCGTTCATGGCCACGATATGAAGATCATTAACGTTAATCTTGAAGGTCCGGATTTTTCCACGTTTTAGAGTCTTTTCAATTTCCTTCTTGGCCAGAGTCTTTTCAGAACTCTTGACTACAGGATAAGTTCCAGGAGTTTTGACGGTTTTCTTGAGACAATAACCACGAATATAAAGACGGGTTACTCCAGTTTCGTCAACATGAAGTTTGACTTCACCATTAGGGGTAATTTTGGTGTAATAACCTTTAAGAGTGTAGGCGTCATTATTACCAATTCCCTTTGTCAACGAGTTATTGATACTGGCGATCAGTTCATCACAGGCGACGGCCTTGATACCGGTTAGGGAAGGACGGAGAGCCGTAAGAGTTCGAAGGTCCGACTTGTAAAGGGATTCGATATTGTAACCCATAATGAGATTGTAAACTGAAGTCTCATTGTGTTCATTGGTGTAAGTAAGTCCGATGAAACGAGCACCGGTCCGTTTAGTGTCTTCAACAGCGGCTACGAGAGCGTTTTTGAGAGTTTCGTTTTTGAGAGTGTCGAGTGCGTTCATATTTTTTTAAGTTGTTCGTTTATTGTGAAAATAGAATACAGGATATCTTAATCAATGTCAAACACTTTTTATAAGTTTTTTTCGGATAGCCTCAGCATTTTCTAAAAACCATTCAACAGCTTCTAGGTTATTTTTATACCAATCATTTAAAGATTCACGATAACCGCATGGCATAGACTCGATTAGCGGCCGCCGGGGATTTACTTTCGGCATTGGTGGAATTTTTTTTGTTGACATATATTACAGACTAAAACATTTCCATGTGGCCAGAACCACGGTGATTATCCATAGTAACCGATTTGTCACCTTTGGTTAGTGTAATCTCGGTAAAATGTCCGCAAGAGTCACAGTATCCACCCTGCCAGTTAACCTTGTAAGAACGGAGTTTCCGCCGTTTACCAATTTTCCAACTAACACCAATTCGGGTTCCATTGACTAATGGGCGGTTAAAAAGCCACTGCTCAAAGTCCCACATATGAAGAGTGGTTGATTTGTTTTTGAAGATTTTCATTGTGGAAATATATTACAGGATATCTTGAGCAATGTCAAATTAAAACTGCGTCAATTACATCAAACCCAACACGGAAATTTTTTACATCCCCGTTATACAACAATTCAACATGATCCGGATGGATATTGACAACATGGGCGTAATACTTGGAAAGTCTTTTTCCTGGAACTTTATCACCGATTTTCACAGGACTTTCGGTGTTTTTATAAACCAAAGTTTTCTTGTTCATTGTGGCTTAATCTTACTTAATAAGTTAAAGAAAGTCAAACAAAATCGTTTAATTTCACCAAATTTGTTCCCGACACACAGGACCAAGTCCAAGTTCGATCGATTCGGGATCAGTTAACGCCCGACCACACCGACAACACTTTCCTTCGTGTTTGATTGAGTATCCGTCAGGAAGAGAATTCCCTTTAGCTACTTGTTTCAGGGCCCAACGAATAACTTTAACCGGCTGAGTGTCATTGGTATATTTTGACTTAGCCGTTAACCGAACATCCTGAACATCGGGATTGTAAATACCCATGTAGGTATAATCAGCTTCGTTATTCGGACCAGTTAAAAGACCGACAAACAACGGCTGTTCCGGTTTAGAATGGCCAATCCGGAAAGTGTAATGTGTTCCTTTACCATTATCCACGGTAAAAACGGCTCGACCGGCGGTGAAGAATTTTGGGTTTTTAATTTCATTCATCGTGCTTATAGATTACAATAAATAAGCAGGAATGTCAAACAAATTCACCAACAACTTGGCATATATCCCTGTTCAACCATGTCGGCTTCATGGTTTTCAGCTACCCACTTAGACCAACAATTCGAACACCGACAGCCATACCGTTTGTTCCAACCGATTACATCGCCCTTTTTGATAGAATGACCACAGGCCCCGGTGGAATCGAACTTGGCCCTAATTTCACGATAGTTATCAAATCGATTAGCGGTGGATAATTGACGGCGGACCCGACTGGAGATTTCATCAAATTCGTTATTCATCATGTTTAAAGATTACAGGATACTTG
>CAZLJI010000023.1:10486-15218 GCA_964559565.1 uncultured Ignavibacteriaceae bacterium
CAAGTCCAGTCATTTCCCGAATGATATAGAAAGCCTCGTTTACTGGTCCACATTCACCCATAACAGCCTTTAAATCCTCTTTGGCCTTGTTATAGGCGTTAATTGCGTTGGTAGTGGAACTTAACCAGGTATCATCAAGTAACAACGTTGTGCGGTTATTTATTCGTTTTTCAGCGGCTGATCCATAACAGATATTTCGATCTTCAAAAGTAACGGCTGATAGACTAACTACATCTTTACCGTAGCCTATAAACATACGGATTGGCTCTGAGAAAGTATATCCGGTATCACCACCCCAAACCAACAAATAATACTGGTCACCGCAAACCATACTAAACCGAATTTCCCACCCGAGGTTAGCAAAGTATTTCTTGGCTCGCTTTTCAAGCCAACCATTAAGACATTTACCGTTTTCAGTTTCAAGCCACAAGGCCGTTTGACGGTGAATACGGTTAGCTTTTAATTCCTCGGCGTTACCGTCGGATAACCGTTTGATAAGTTCAGATTTTGTGTTCATCATGAGAATACTTTACAGGAATTAAATGAGAATGTCAAACTTTATTTAAGGATATCCTGGAACAACATCATAAGTGTCAACCGTAGTAACGTTAATAACTTTAACATTCTTTAACGGGTGAAGATATTCAAGAAAAGAAAGTGTTTCGGGGTTTACATTTTCCAGACTCACGTTTTGAGTAATTGTATTATCTGGGACTTCCAAATCAAATTCAACCACCACGGTAATTTTTTTCATATTACGAAACCAGATTCAATCCAACACAGGTCCGGATAGTTTTCGAGAGAGGAGTCCGGGACTTCAACAGGTCCACGTAAACACCCTTGGAAGGGCCAACAACACAATCGGCACCAACCAAAACAGTGGAGCCCAGAGTAGTGGCGATAACTTTATAAACCGAGCCTTCGTTGCGGACGACTTTACCGTTGTATTTGAGATAATCTTGTGTTTTCATTGTGTTAAGAGTGTAAAGGATAAGTTAAAGAAAGTCAAACAAATTCACTAATAATTTGAAAGATTTAACGCACCACCAATAAGAGCCATTGACCGAATAGACAATTTCGGTTTAACCTCAGATTTGTCAACGGTTTTATCAAATTCATTTACCATTTCCTGACCTAAAGTCAAATCATTTTCCAGTTCCGGAAGCGATTCAAACGGTTTATCAAGACAACATTTTTTAAATTTTTTACCACTGCCACAAGGGCAAGGTTCGTTTCGTCCGGTGTCAAGATAAAAATACTTGGTATATTTCATTGATTAACTTGTTAAATCGGTGTTTCTGCTGATAAAATCTAACGCATCATCGGGTGACTTCAAAGGATTTTTCCAGATTTCTTCGACTTGACACCATTTGTCGGCCAATTCAATCAAATTGGAAATTATACTTGAATTATCACTGTATGAATATCCAGTTTCCTGAATAATTTGTCTAAGTTTGTTTGTCATTGTGAAAATATATTACAGGTTAATTGTAAGAATGTCAAACCTATTCGCCACCATATTCATCACTCAGGGGTGTATCATGACAATAATCTTCATCGGTCCCGAAGCCAGCCGAAGTCATGGCTGAATCAAAATCCCCATCCATACTATCATCCGGCTCATCACAATAACAATTCCCATCAGGACAATCATCCTCGTTACAACAACCACCACAATCGGGATTACCACATTCAGGACAACTTTCGTTAAGTTCCTCGGGAGTAATAGTGGCCAAGTGACCGATTTCGGTTTCGTCAATTTTGGAGAAGTCATTCATTGTGGAAATATATTACAGGATCGCTTAAGCAATGTCAAGCCTCTTATTGAGTTACTTCAAAGGTTAAGGGAGTTAACCAATTACTTAACGTTCTTAAAGTATAAGCCCGAAGCTGACGGCGAGGCATTCTACGGTGTTTTTTAACGAAAAAGTTTCCGGTGACACCATTAACGTAATCAACAGGAACTAAACCATCTTTGGAGTGTTTTTTAGCCCATTTAAAGGCTTTTTTAACGTTTTGACAGTAATATCGTTTCATTATTATTACATATTACAGGATCGCTTAAGCAATGTCAAACTAATATTTTACTTTATTCATTAAAGTAATTTGCGCAGCCCCTGGTCCCCTACTCAAGGCGCCCTTTGGGTCGGCCGCTCCGGCTTTTACTGTCGCCGCCAGTTCGTTCTTATTGTGAAGATATAATAACAAAAAAGAGGCTTATTGTCAAGCCTCTTTTGGGGTTTCCTCTGTAGATTTTGGATCAAGTTCTCCCTGTAAATAATTACTACAAGCGATGGTATAACCTTTTCCTGCTACAGCAAAAGAATAATCAAATCCAAATTCTTTTTTAAGCTGATCTTTCAACTTAAAAATGATGTCAGAAAGTTCTTTGGAAACGGCAGGTTGATTTTTAACTACGTATGGAAAAACTAATTTCATTGTGAAGATATAATAACAAAAAAGAGGCTTGTTGTCAAGCCTCTTTAGTGACAATAATCAACTTTTAAGCATACCAGGATTCGTAAGTCGGTTTTCCATCCCAAAGATAAGCAAAATATCGACTGTTAAACCCAAAACAAGGTTTACCATTATAATACTTCACTTTTCGAAACGTTTCAGGATTACCATGACCGTAGCCACCGCACCATTGTGAATGGTCCTTGAAACTGTTTTTGACAGCCACCACATTGCGACACATAAAGCCTTCACCACCGGCTCCGCCAGCATTGATTTCACGGACAAAGACACCGGCTTTGGAAAGACGGGTGACTTGGAAAAAGTTGATCGTAACCCCATGACATTTCAAAAATGTCACCGACCTTGGGAGGAGTATTTGTAGTTGTTTCGTTCATATTGTGAAAATATATTACAGTATAAGTTAAAGAAAGTCAATAATCTTCGTTTGTTTTTTTGATGATTTCTTCGTCTATTGTTCCCCGGCTTTTAGTTCTTAACGTTACGGATTTACCGTAACAACTAACCACCATTGAGCCATCTATACCACATCCAAATTTAACGTGGCCAGCCGACACTACTTTTCTATCACGAGCCACCGACGAATGGTCGAGAATCTCGTTAAAAATAATTGGTAACTCGATTCCAAGTTCTTCAACAATTACATATTTCATGAGTTAATATCCTCCGGTGAAGGTTAAAACGTAACCGGTTTCACCTTCCCGAGAAACCACGAAGATAGCCGACGAACCAGTGAAATGTTTTAAGAATTCAGCAAGTTCCCGTCCGTTAATAAAATAAATTTTTCCGTTCATTGTGAAAATAATATACAGGAAAAAATATTTGTTGTCAATACTCAAATAGTATTTGACTCAAAATTAATTATAATGTAATATGTTTTCACAATGAAACAACGAACTAAATCTTATCTCGGAACCTTCGTCAATTCACCGGAAGGCCTTTCATCTTATCGACTAATGATTAAACATATTCGTCAAGTGGTGACAGGTGGACGGTTTGTGAAAATGTTTCGTGGTAATCCTCAGTATGACCTTGGAACCGACTGGTCCACTGGTAAACCCTGTAAACTGTATCAGGCCACTCAAAAGAACCAAGGATCTACCCATTTTGACGTTTATCTCTTACCAAGGGAACACAATTTCCCCAAGTTTTACAACTTTGAACTGAAGTAAGGATTGACATTGGTTAAGTAATTTGGTATACTTTAAGCACAATGAATCACCAGTTTACATCAATTCCTTCTCAGTGTTTTACTTATCATAATCATACTAAAACTTTTGTAGCTGAGGCTTCTTCTCTTAACGGATATGATTTTCTTCAGCGGTCACATGAAAACCCAACCACAAAAGGATTTTCCATAAAATCTCAGTGGACTGGTAAAGAATTGCCATTTTATTTAGTAACCAAACTTCAAGATTTAGAAGAGTTTGACGGTGAATTACAAGGATGGCTTTTTACCAGTGATTGGCAGGATCTTGATGATGGCCGAATTTATCATGTTCACATTTTAAACGATTAAGTTTGACATTCTTTCAAGTATTTGGTAATCTTTAAGCACAATGAAACCTTTTAAATCCAAATCAGCCACTCGTAACGCCATCTATAAACTCGTTTCTCCGCTTACCAAAGGTTTCTTTACCGATAATTCCTGGGAGAGTGTCAATCGAATTTGGAAAACTCTTGAAGCTGAAGAGTGTTTGGTCTATATCGATAAAGCTCAATATCATGACTGGAAAGATAAGACTTGGTATTTCACCGTTACCGTTAACGGATTCACTTTCAAAGGAACACTAATTGCCTGTTTTTGTGGAACGGTGAAAGATCCAACCAGCCGATATGATTTGTGTTTCATCATTTGAAGCTTGACATTTTATAACTAATTCTGTAATATATTATCATAATGAATAATAACTTAAAAAAACTTATTTCAGCACTAATAATTATGTGGTCAGCGTTAATTCCTTTTAGTATGTGGTTTTTATGGATACCCATTTCATTTTTTGGTTGGTATCTTATTTTTTGCTGGGCTGATTAAAGGCTTGACATTTTATAACCAATACTGTAATATATTGAACATACTCTATAACGGAGAACTTAAAAAACAATGAAAAACGAATGTGCTAAAACTCGGAAGGTCAACGAACCTTATGAAGTATGGCGAAACGAGCCTGCTGGTTGGGAATGGAGAGTCCTGAAGAAATGGCAGACTCCTGATAAGGAAACCGGAAATCCCTACGCCAGATGGTTTTGTGCTGTT
>CAZLJI010000024.1:0-15160 GCA_964559565.1 uncultured Ignavibacteriaceae bacterium
ATTTGTATTCATAAATTGGCATAGTTAGTCCTCCAACCCAAGCATTTTCATCAAGCGACCATGAGCTTCTTCGGGTACTTCTACGTTGTATTTGCGGTAACATTCTATTGTAATTTCAACTGATTTAAAATATTCTTTGCAGTTAGGACACGAATCCAAATGATCCTTAATCTCAAGACATTTTTCGTCATTGAGGTTTTCCCCAAGACTTTCACAAACGTGTTTCATCACTTCTTTACAAGTTATCTTTTCGTTTTTCATTTGCTGAATGCCTCGTTGATTTCTTTTCTTAGAAATGCTCTTGCACGATGTAGTCTGGATTTGACAGCAGGAATTGATAGCTCAGTTACCTGTGCTGTTTCTTCTGTTGAAAGGCCTTCTACATCACGTAACAAAAAGACCATCCTGTAATCTGGCGAAAGATTTTGAATAGCTTCGTCAAGAATATTTCTTAACTCCGTATTTTCAGTATCTTTGTATGGTATTGAACTCCAATCAGCGGCATACTTTTCTTCAAATAAATTCTCATCATCATCAAATGAAACAAATGATCTGCTTTTGGCTTTGCGAGCCATCATAAGGCAATGATTTGCCACTATCCTGTAAAGCCAGGTAGATAATTTTGAATTGTGATCAAACTGATGTAACGATTTAACCATGCTGTAGAATGTTTCCTGCATTATATGTTCAGCATAATTTTTATCCCGGCAGATTTTAAAGGCAAAATTGTAAATAGTCTGTTCATACTTCTTTACTAACTCTGCCAGAGACTGTCTATCTCCGGATTGTGCCTTTTGAATAAGTTCTTTTTCTTCCATCAGTAAGATGATTTTGAGTAATTTAGGATTCAAAACTAATGAATTTATGGTTATGTTACTTATACTTGATATAAACTATAGAGTATAATTTTGCACTTTTATAAACTGATACCTAATTTTAGTAATGTATAATATTTCGATATTTGTCAATTGATTCATGCCTATCTATAAGACTATACAGGATATAAAGAATAATAAGTTATTTACAGGGATAAAGGATTCTGTATTATCTATATTCTTCGATCAAAAGGAAATAAAGGAAGCAAAAGAAGGAGAAGTAATTTATAAGACCGGTGATCAAAGTAATGCATTATATCTTATTATAAAAGGTGATATCAGAGTTAAATTTTCTAGTAATAATTATGTAAGTAATAGAATATTTAATGACTTCTTCGGTGAAAAAGAGCTAATTGATGAGACCAGAAGAATTTCCTCCGCAGTTGCATTCAGTAAAGTAATCTATTACCGTTTGGATAAAGTTGTCTTCAAAAATATTGTTGCAAAAAACCCGGGTATTAGTAGTAACCTGAAAAAATATGGGGAGCTTAAATTACCTGATGTAAATATAGATCTTGATAGAAAATTTGATCTTGTAGACAGAAAAAAGCCTATAAGTTTTAAAGCCTTTTCAAATCCAGGTAATTCGTTGAAAGATGAAAAGCCACCATCATTTCCAACTCCGGCTGTTGTTACGCAGCAAATACTCCCGGATTTAGAATCCATCGACGAGGTTATACCAGAAGAGGAAATTGTAATAGAAGAAAAGGTGCAAAACAATAATCATGAAAAACTTAAAAAAGAACTGATTGAAGATCCTTCTGATTACAAGAACTGGCACATTGAAGAATCAAAAACCATTTCAAATGATGAGGTTGCAGAGCAGAAAAAACCAATCAAACAGTCAAGTGAAGTATTACATAATCCCACCTCTGAGAAAAACACTCAAACGACATTAATTGAAACCGGTATTAACAGAGAAGTTGTCCGAAGGATTTTTGCCGGTATCGATAGGATTTACAGCAGCATAACCATAAGTGATCTCGTAACAAATGCAAAACGTGCTGTAAAAGATTTGATCAATGCTGAAGGTGTGGATTTAGTACTAATTGATGAAAAATTATCTTCAATACAAAGAATAGCTGGAGATGGAGATAAAGTCAAACAAGAGCAACATCCCCTTTCGGAAGGATTAACAGGAAGCTGTGCACTGCAAAAGAAAATTCTAAACTTTGAAAGACCAACGGAAGATAGTCGCTTTAACGCTAAAATAGATCAGCCCGGGTCCGCAAGATTAAAAAGGATTGTGTATTTCCCGGTTGTGAGCGACAATGGAGAAACAATCGCTGTGATACAATTTGCCAGGGAAAATAAAAAATTTACTGAAGACGAGATCACCAACCTGGCAATGATGAGCAAACAGCTGGAAACAGCAATTGAGAGGACAAAGTTACTCGAAGTGCTTATCAGGGAACAGAAACAAAATTCAGGAAACAGGCTTCGCGAATTAATTACCGATGAAATTAAAGTTCCTCTCACTATCATTAATAATTATACTGAAATCTTAAGTGAAAAAAAGCTCCCTACGGAAGCAGATGACATAATCAGGATGCTTCAAAAGCAGGCTCATTCGGTGGAAGATATTTCAGAAACTATTTTTAGTTCATTAATTGATGAGTCGAAACCAAATGGCAGTAATATTCACTTTAATGAATTCATTGATGACATACTTGAACTTCTATCCGAATATTGTGAAGCCAGAGATGTAAAGCTCTTCAAAAAAATTGGTGAGAGTGCTATTGTAAATATTGATCGTGCAAAATTTTATACTGGTATATTTCAAATAATAAAAGCCAGTTGTGATGATTGCCGTAAAGGAGGTAAGATTTATTTTGGGACGGAATTTACTGAGGGGTTGATTACAATTTCTATTCAAAATGAGGGCAAAGGATCCTTAACCGAACCTCAGGGAGATATTCAAGATTATTTTTACTCAGGTAAAATCTTTAAAGAAGACGAGATGAAATTACTCCTTGCAAAAAAATTAATCCATTATCATTCAGGACAAATTAATCTTGAAAGTATAAAAGGTAATGGTTCTACTTTCCGAATTACACTTCCAGTTGTTCAGACCGAAAACAAAGTCAATTAGTCATCAAATTGATAAGAATTTTTCATTCGAATGTTTTATGATTTAATTACCATCCTGGGTCCGACTGCTTCTGGTAAAACAAGCATTGCAGCACAACTTGCAAATGATTTTAACGGCGAAATAATCTCAGCCGATTCAAGACAGGTTTACAAAGGTATGGATATCGGCACTGGCAAGGACTTGATTGAATTTCAAAAAAATAAAATCAATTATCACTTAATTGATATAGTTGAACCATCCGAAGAGTATAATCTGTTCCGCTTCACAAAAGATTTTCAATCTGCGTTTAATGAAATTAGGAGTAAAGACAAATTTCCAATTTTGGTTGGAGGAACAGGAATGTACATCAGTGCAATTCTCCAATCGTACAATCTTCCGGTAATTGTTGATGAAGATGAATCAGAGAGGTTTAAACTTCTAACTATTTCTCAACTCAAAGATTTATTAATAAGCTTAAAACCAAAACTTCACAATGTAACAGATCTAACAAGTAAGGATCGCCTTATAAAGGCAATATTGATTGAAAGATCGAGTGAAAAAATGAATCAGACTTATAACAATCTAAAATCACTAATTATCGGAATTAATTCAGAGCGTGAAGAGACAAAAAGAAGAATCAACGAAAGATTAAAACAAAGATTAGCAGCAGGAATGATTGAGGAAGTAAAAGAGCTCCTTCGAAAGGGAGTGTCATTAGAAAAGCTAAATTACTTTGGATTAGAGTATAAATTTGTTTCCCAATACATTGATGGTAAATTAAACTACAATGATATGTTTCAAAAATTGAATAGCGCAATTCATAGCTTTGCAAAACGTCAGATGACCTGGTTTAGAAAAATGGAAAAAGAAGGTATAAAAATAAATTGGTTCTCTCCCGATTATGCTACAATAAAAAACTTTGTAAACTCACAATTAAATAATTCTAAAAGTGTATCCTGAAAATGTAGCTGATTACCTTGGAAAGAAATCATCAAAGCGATGGACTCTTGAATGGACTTCATTTTCAGGAATACAAGCAGCGATTGTCATTCCTGCTATTTGTGAATTTGAGAATATCAAAAGAGTTTTATTTTCGCTTGCTCAGAATGATGAATCTAGTCTGCAAAAATCACTGGTAATTTTTATTATAAATAATTCTATCTCATCTATACAAGAAGTTAAAGATAATAATAAGTCCAGCTTAAACTTTTTGAGAGCATTGATGAGGGGGAATCCTTCTGATCAGCTTTCAAATCAAATTATCCAAGCTGGAATTAGAATTGGATTGATTGATGCAGCTTCTGAAAGACAAGAATTTGATGATGATGAGGGAGGAGTTGGTTTGGCAAGAAAAATTGGGATGGATAATGCTTTACAAGTTTTTGACTACTCAATCCCAGGCATTAAAATAATAATATCTTTAGATGCCGATTGTGTTGTTGAATCAAATTATCTTTATGAAATTATTCGCTCCTTCACAAAATATAATTATTCAGTGGCCAATGTCGAGTTCGAACACAATCTTTCAGAAGCGGACATTAACCGACTCGGAATTATTTCTTACGAAACATATTTAAGGCATTATGTTGCAGGACTTCTATATGCAAACTCACCATATGGATATCACACTATTGGTTCAACCATTGTTTGTAATCATGAGGCTTATATAAATGCTGGCGGAATGAATACAAAAAAGGCAGCAGAAGATTTTTATTTTCTTCAAAAGCAAGCTAAACACTTCTCGATTAACAGGATTAGTTCGACAACAGTTAAGCCATCAGCAAGAGAATCTTGGCGTGTGCCATTTGGTACCGGCAGAACAATGAATGATATTTCTTTAAATAAAAAAAATATTTTGCTTTATGATTCTGATGTTTACATCATTCTTAAAGAATGGTTAGAGTTATTAAATTCCGATTTGTCACTGGACGTGAATCTGATATTATTGGAAGCAAAAAAAATTCATTCTGATCTATTCAACTTTCTCGAAAGTCGCGGATTCAGTAAGGATTGGAGAAAAATTTTAGAGAACAGTAAGTCGCCAAAGCAGCTTGATTATCAGAAGAAAAATTGGTTTGACGCATTTGAAACTTTTAAGCTCGTACATCATTTAAGAGATACTTCATTTCCGATGATTGATTTTGAATCAGGTATTAAGAAGTTATTTAACGTTGTTCAACATTCTGCTAAATTTGAATTGTCAGGAAAAAAGAATACAGTGGAAAACTTGTATGCACTTTATTTGTCTGAATTAAAATTACTTGAGAATAATTTTTATAATAAAAATTTAAAATGATTACTAAAACGGAACAGAACGAAATTCAGGATTACCTTCGAGATGCCTCTAACACCATAGGTTATTGTGAAGCTGTTGTTTATCCGAAAAATACCAATGATGTGGTTGCAATACTGAAGCAGGCTAATGATGAAAAAACCAAAGTTACAGTCTGCGGAAACAGAACAGGTCTGTCAGGTGGAAGCGTTCCAAACGGTGGAATTGTTCTTTCAACCGAAAAGATGAATAGAATTTTGGAAATTAATGAAGAAGAAAAACTTGCAATTGTTGAGCCTGGTGTTCTACTCTCTGACTTTCTGAAAGAACTTAAGCCCAAAAAGCTATATTATCCTCCCGATCCAACTGAACTAAATTGTTTTTTAGGCGGAACAGTCGCAACAAATGCATCCGGCTCAAAGACATTTAAATACGGTCCCACACGGGATTTTGTTCTTGGGATAGAGATAGTGTTACCAACCGGTGATCTACTTGTTCTGGAAAGAGGTCAAAATTTTGCACAGAAATTTGATTTGTTCATTACCACAGCAGGTGGAAAAAGAATTGAAATAAAAATTCCTTCTGTTAAATCTCTTCCTACAAAAAACACTGCTGGATATTTCTGCCGTGAAAATATGGATGCGATTGATTTATTTATTGGTTCTGAAGGAACCTTGGGAATATTGACAAAGCTAAAATTAAACCTGCTAACTGCTCCTCAAATGATTCTCTCAGCTGTTATATTTTTTAATTCTGAAGAGAGCGGATTGAACTTCATTGAAGAATCAAGAGATGAATCTTACAATTCAAGAAAAAATAAATCACACATTTCCATTGATGCACTTGCACTAGAATACTTTGACAAATTTGCACTTAACTTTTTAAGGGACGACTTTCCCAATATTCCTGAAGATGCAAATTCGGCAGCTTGGTTTGAACAGGAAGTGGATGAGGCATCAAGCAATCAGATTACTGACTTGTGGATTAACCTAATTGAGAAGCATCATGGAGATCTTAGTAATTCCTGGATTGCTATGAACGAAAAGGATAAATTGAAATTCATAGAATTCCGCCATCGAATTTCAACAAAAGTCAATGAGTTTATTTCATCGCGAAATTTTAGAAAGCTGGGAACCGATTTTGCAGTACCCGATACAGAATTGAAGAAATTTTATTTTCAGCTAAAGACTGATGTAGTTAAGGCTGGTTTGGATTATGTTATTTACGGTCATTTCGGAAACTCACATATTCATTTAAATATGCTTCCAAAGAATCAAGAAGAATTTGAAACAGCAAAAATACTTTATAACGAGCTGTGTTTGTCTGCAATCAAATCAGGCGGAACATTTGCAGCAGAACATGGAGTTGGGAAAAACAAAAAGTCATTACTTTATCAAATGTACGGCGAGAAAGTAATGAGTGAAATGTTGAGAATAAAACAAACTATTGATCCCAATCTGATTCTTAGCATCGGGAATATTTTCAACACTTAAGGTTAACTACCTGCCAGGGCTAAGTTAATTCTTTCAATTAGAGAAGATTTCGTGAATGGTTTAGATATATAATGCGAACAGCCGCTTTTAAGTATTCTATTTTCATCTTCTCTAAAAGCATGAGCTGTCACAGCTAAAATAGGAACATCTTTGTAATTTTTAATTTTCCTGATCTCCCTTGCCATTTCAAATCCATCCATGCCTTTACAGAGACTAATGTCTAATAAAATAATTGCATAGCTATTTTTATTAATTTTCTTGAAAGCTTCTGAAGAGTCAGTAGCAGTATCAACTTCAAAATAGTCCTTTAAAAACATACTGACTATTTCACGACTGATACTATCGTCTTCAACATATAATAATGACGATAAAACCCCAGTTTCTTTTTGCATCACGTTCTCCTTAAACTGACAATTTAACTATTTATGTTAATCGCGCTTAAAAAAATCCGTCCCTTCTTTTGTGTCTTTAAGAGTTATCCCAAGACTCTCTAATTTTTTTCTGATATCATCAGCCAATTGGAAATTCTTTTCGCTTTTAGCTTTCAACCTGATATCGATTAAGATTTTTATCAGTTCAGTCTCCAACAATGAATCTTGCTTCACTTCTTTCTCCTCAAAAGAAATAATTCCCAGGACATTGTCTGCAGTTTTGATTAAAAAATCTTTCAAGGCAAGATAATAATTAAGTTGAAGATTATCCTTATCTGAAATCGTCCTATTTGCTTCCTTCACGAAGTCGAAAATAACAGCCACTGCTTGCGGTGTATTAAAATCATCATCGAGAGCATCTGTAAATCTCTTCTCAAAATCCTGAAAATTAAATTCAGGATCTGTACCACCCGATTTGTTCTTATTTATAGCTGTTTCAATTGTTGAACGAAGATTTTTCAACTTTTCAAGGCCTTTTTCAGCAGAATCCAGCAATTCATTGGTAAAATCAACGGGACCTCTGTAATGAGCCTGGGCAAAGAAAAGTCTTATTGCTTCCGCCGAATATTTTGCCAGCACTTCCCGTGCAGTGAAAAAGTTGCCAAGTGATTTTGACATTTTTTCTTTGTTGATATTCAGAAATCCGAAATGAAGCCAGTACTTAACAAAAGGTTTTTTTGTTGCTGCTTCGCTCTGAGCAATTTCGTTTTCGTGATGAGGGAATATCAAATCATTTCCACCAGCGTGAATGTCAAATGTTTCGCCGAGATGTTTGCAGCTCATTGCTGAACATTCAATGTGCCAGCCTGGTCTACCATTTCCCCATTCACTGTTCCAGAACGGTTCGCCTTCTTTTGATTTTTTCCAGAGAGCAAAATCAAGCGGATTCTGTTTTTCTTCCATAACTTCAACTCTTGCACCGACTTCCAGCTCATCAATCTTTTTTCCGCTTAACTTGCCATAAGATTTAAATGCTGAAACATTATAAAATACGTTTCCATCAACATTATATGCAGCACCATTATCAATCAGAGTTTTTATCATTCCAAGAATTTCATCCATGTGCTCAGTTGCTTTTGGATAAAGTGTTGCTGTTTTGATTCTTAATTTTTTGATGTCATCAAAAAAAGCCTCTGAATATTTTTTTGCTACATCACTAGCTGGAACTTTTTCTTCGATGGATTTTTTAATGATCTTATCATCAATATCTGTAAGATTCATAACGAACTTCACATTATAACCTTTATACTCAAGATATCTTCTGATGACATCTGCCATTATGAAAGTACGTGCATTACCAATGTGGAAATAGTCGTAAACGGTTGGTCCGCAGATATACATTCCTACATTCGGTGGATTTAAAGGAATGAATTCCTCAACTTGCTTTGTCAATGTGTTATATAATTTCAGCATCTGATTGATAATAAAGAATAAAAATTATTTGGAAATATAACCAAATAGGAAGAGAATTTAATTATAGGTATATGGTAAAGTGGAAGACTAATAAATTTTTTCTAAGGAATAAAAGTTGTTGAACAGTATATGTAAATGATTATTTTAATAAAACTGATTTAATAGTATGCTGATAGTTATCAGATTTCATCTGGATAAAGTACACGCCTCCGGGGAGTGAATTTCCTTTATGGTCTTTCCCGTCCCATTGAATAGCATATTCGCCGGCGGGAAGATTTTCATATAACAGCGTTGTTATTTCTTTCCCTAAGATGTTGTAAACCTTAATTGAAACTGAAAAGAGTTCGGGCAATTCAAATCTTATACTTGTAGATGGATTAAAAGGATTTGGATGATTTTGATATAAACGAAATTGTTCCGGTGAAAAGTCTGGCTCTTGTGTAACATTAACAGTGTAATCAGCCCTATAAATTCTTGAAAAAAATCTTATATCATCATTAAGCACATTATCCATATTTATTACAATCTCAGACTTTTCATCATTATTGATGTCATACATTGTTGCTCCGTAGTAAACACTGTTTCCGCCGCTCAACGCTATCTCATTAAACCTGATGTAAAACACTTCGTAGGTCTGATGATTCTGAGAGCCGTTGAATTTCAATATGATTACAGTCTGGTCAAGACAGAGCATCATCTCTTCGGTTCCATCCATATCTACATCAACCACCTGAATGTTAAATGCAAAGAATGAGAACACACCGACCAGGTCTATCCTTCCAACCACAGTATAACTATCATTTCCGTCTTCTTCAAAGAGCGTTATCCTTGTCATTGCGCCGATTCCCGGGTAAAATGCATCGCCTCCAATCCATATCTCCTTTTTCCCGTTTTTATCTATATCGTTTGTCTTTTCCAGCAGGTATGCATTGTAAGTTTCCACCATTCCCTGCCAGTTGGCAGCATAGGTGTTATTACCATTATTTTCTATCGAAAGAACATACCCGTTAACGCTACCGGCAATGAACTCGGTCTTACCATCCTGGTCGAAATCATCTATAGAGAAGCCACCGTAGTAATGATCCAAAGAAAAATAATCATACTGATAAACCGAATCAAAATTATTCTGGATTGGATTGTATTCATAAATTCTTGTATGAGTTAAAGATGGATTTATGAGCACCTGGTCTGTAAACAGATCACCGTCCCAATCACCAAAATAGTTATCATTCTGCTGGCTGTTATTGTCAAGATAAGGTTCAAACACAAAGTACAGTTCAGTTGCAAGTGAATCCCAAAAGTTTTTTCTATAGAAAGTATACCGGAAACGACTTATGTAGCCCAGTGGATTCATTGCGTGAAGTTCATTCCACCCATCTTTGTCTACGTCATATATAGTCTTTGCATCAATAACACCATCGTAAATATAAACCGAATCAAAACTACCTTCTTCATTCATTTCCATAATTACAAGATCGGTATAATCAGCTGTGTATTCTTTTATAATGCCATAGATTTCAGGACGGTTGTTACTATTTATATCCCCGATAATGGGCCACCAAGAAACTCTTGCAGTTTTCACCTCCTGCCAATAGCTGTATTTTTGGTAATAAAGTGTCGTATCAATGGTGGTAAGGTCAATTATTGTGCTATCGTAGGTTTGGGAGTAAACTAAGTGCTGGAGGCTTGATTATAGATACTTGTAGTCGGCAATGTTTTTAATCAGCACTTTGCCATTTGGGTATTCAAGCCGTAATAAATCAGGCTCGACTTCTATGATATTTATATCACCACGATTTTTTAATTGTTGAAGCTTTTTTTCTCGGCTCTGTTGTGCCGCTGTAGTACTAACCAGAACAATCATCGACAAACAAACTAATAAATTTATCTTCATCCTATTATCCGATATTTTATAGGGAAAGAAATTATACTGTTAGATTTTAACAATCTTCTTTTTGTAAAGCTACGTAAAACCGGTGGGATATAAATCCGAGAAGATGTTTGCCAGTATGTTCGAAATACTCCTTTCGGAGAAAATTCGCAAACTTTCATGCCGGAATAAAAGAAATAATTTATTTAAATACACCATACTTCCTGCCTCACTAAACAGTAAGTAAGAAAAATTGTACCGGAGAAAATTATTTAGGAATTAAAAAATAGATGGGTTGCTTGCTAAATGTAATACAAAAACTGGCGCAGTGAATGGCATTACAATTCAATCTTTCAATTAGTTAGTCCGGATATTTTCCAGGAGCAATCTCATATCGTTTGGAAGCTCGGAATTAAAAAACATTTTCTTTTTTTCTACCGGATGATAGAATCCAACTGTTTTAGCGTGAAGTGCCTGCCGCGGCATAATTTCCAGCAGATTCTGAACTTTTGCTTTTATTTTTGGCTTCTCGGAACCATAAATAATGTGTCTTCCTCCATAGGTCGGGTCACCAAAAACCGGCTTTCCGATTCCAGATAAATGAACTCTTATCTGGTGTGTTCTTCCTGTCTTTAAATTTATTTTCAGATATGAAGTAAACTCAAACTCTTCGAGAACTTCATATAAAGTCAGTGCTGTTCTTCCTTCACTTTCACTTACTGAAAATTTTTTTCTATCCTTTTTACTACGGACTATGTTAAAATTAATTTCGCCTTTCCGCTCTTTAAATTTTCCCCAGCATACTGCATGGTATTCACGTTCAACTGTTCGCTTGCTGAATTGTTCGGCAATTTTTGCGTGTGTAAAATCATCTTTAGCAACAACGAGCAATCCACTTGTATCTTTATCGAGTCGATGAATAATTCCCGGTCTCCCAGGTTCGTTTACATCACTAAGTTTTTTTGTATGATGAAGCAGTGCATTTACAAGAGTACCTGTGTAATTTGCATAAGCAGGATGTGCGACCATTCCGGCTGGTTTATTAATAACAAGCAGATAATCATCTTCATAAACAATATCGAGAGGAATATCTTCTGGTTCTGTATCTTCTGGTCGTGGTGATATCGGATGAGTAGCTTCGATTATATCAGAAGGTTTAACCTGGTAATTAGCTTTCGCAATTAAGCCATTAACTTTTACAAAATCAGCATCAATAAGTTTTTGAACTTTGGAACGGGTTGCGTTTTCAATGGAATGAGTTAGAAAGAGATCTAATCGTTCTTTCTTTTTCCCGTCTGGAACTTCAAACCGATATTTCTTTTCCTTTATCATCTTCGCCATCGCTCAATCTATTATTTATATTTTTCGAAGACGGTTCGTTTTCAGAAATTAAATTCTCTGTTGTACCTTGCATATCCAATGCTTCAGCGGCTTCCCTGATCTTTTTATCTTCCGCTTCATGATGCTTATAGAAAAACAGCAGTATTAAGACTCCAATAGAAACAGCAGCATCTGCAATGTTAAAGATTGGCCATCTGTCATAACTTCTTCCAAATATTGAAAAGTTGAAGAAATCAAAATCAAAAAAATCAACGACCTTTCCGTAGAACAGAGGTGCATAATCGAAAATGATGCCGTAAAACATTCTATCAATTACATTACCAACTGCACCGCCAAGTATTAATGCAATTGCAATTTTGAGACTGAGAGATTTTTTACGGATAGTATAAAGATATACTAACAAACCAATGCTTGCTACTAATGAAAAAACGGAAATAAATAGTTTGAAATCAGATCCAGGGTCGAAACCAAAAGCCATCCCCGGATTTTCTGTGAATGTTATTCTGAAGAAGTCACCTATTACAGAAATCGACTCGCCGAAATACATTCCATCAAATTTTATATTCAGCGCGGGAATTGTTATTCCTTTTATATAAAATTTTGAAATCTGATCAGCTACTATTACTACAAGAGTCAGATATAATATTCTCAAGCGGAGTCCTCTCTGTCTTCAACTAATTGCGGTACTAATTTTTTTTCCTTTTCCTTGCTCTTCATACTTAAAATCAGATAGATCAAAATAAAAACACCAGCCAGAATATTGATGTCGGCGAAATTAAATACATAATTTCCGTGTATGTTACCAAAAAGAAATATTCTGAATAATCTTATATCTAGAAAATCCACGACGTTACCCTGAAACAATGGAGCATAGTTATAAAAGAAACCATAGAAAATTCTATCAAATAGATTTCCTGCTGCGCCGCCGAGAATCAGAGCAACTGAAATTCTCACTTTGTTATCAGCATTTTTTGCAAATATCAGGTAAGCTAGAAAACCAATACAAGTCAATATCGTTATAAATAAAATCAAATCTCGTAGAGATTCACCAGGATCGATTCCAAAAGCTATACCTGGATTTTCCACAAGAGTCAAATGCAAAACACCATTAATTACTGGTTTACTTTCACCCGGATACAATCCGTTTTGATCTATGTTCAACCAGGGTATACTTAAACCTCTGACAAGTGTTTTACTTATCTGATCTATCAAAAAAAGAGTTAAAGAAAGAAAAAGAATTTTCAATATAGCTCTGTGCTTACTTGCTTAGCAGAAATGATTACTTCTTTTCCTGTCTTTGCTTTATCGGCAAGCAATGCTGACTGTGCGGTACAGCCATAAGTCTTTCCTTTGGAATTAAAGGACAGGTCTCGCAAAGATGCTGCGGCTCATCAATACACTCACTACAAATTCCGTAAGTACCTGCTTCAATTCTTTTTAATGCATCTTCAAGATATCCAAGAAACTTATTTTCTCTTTGAGCATAAAGAAAAGTTTTTTCTCTTTCCATTGCATCCGTTCCTTGTTCAGCCATATGCAAAGAGTAAGGTGAATTTTCGTTGATATACTCACCGGTAGTTGGATCAAGCATCTGCTCCTTAAGATTCTGAAGTTGTTCGATTATCTCATCTCTTTTTTCAAGAATAATTTGCCTGAAATGTTCCAGGTCCTTCTTGCTGTATCCTTTTATTTTTTGAATTGCTTTGTTACGTGATTCAACCTGATCTTCAAATTTAACTTCAACGTGTGCCTTTGCAACTTTAGCCCTTTTTGCAGAGAAAGCTTTAACGGCTTTCCTTAAAGGTTTAGCTTCCTTCTTTAAAAGACTACTTTTAGCAGCTGTCTTCTTTGGTGCAGAAGTTTTCTTTACGTTTTTTTTTGTTGCAGCTTTCTTTGGTGCTTTTTTAACTACAGCTTTTTTTGCTGAAGATTTCGTTGCAGTCTTCTTCTTGACTGATTTTTTCACTACTTTTTTTGCCATTTTTTGTTTACTCCTTTAATTAAATACTTACTTTTTCTATTTTAATTTTAATATCGTCCACTCCGATTTTCCAATCCTGCGAAAATCCACCATTAAACTCATTTATGTTTTCTCCATCAGGAGTCCTTTGGACAATCTTTTCTGCCAGAGTTTCAACAGAAATGTAGTTTGTAAATGAATTAATTGCAAATACGAAATCTGAATTTCCTGAGTAGGTTATGTTGATTTTATCAGTAACCTGAAATCCTGCATCCTTCCTCATATTCTGTATCCGGTTCACAAACTCTCTTGCCAAACCTTCCGAGATTAGTTCTTTAGATAACTGTGTATCAACAGCTACCGTTATACCATTTTCACTTTCAACAATCCAGCCTGTTATCTGCTCAGATAAAATTTCAACATCTTCTCTGTTTATTGATAAGCTTTCGCCGTCAATTTTAAGGCTGACAGCTTCTCCTTTTTCAATTGAAGAAATATCTGCTGAGTTGAAGTTTTTAATTCGCTCCGCAACAGCTTTCACGTTTTTACCAAATTTTGGTCCAATGGTCTTAAAGTTTGCTTTAGCAGATTTATGAACCAATGTTGAATCATCTTCCAAAATTTCAAGCTCTTTAATATTGACTTCTTCAAGAATTACATCCTTCATCTTCAACAAGGCATCTTTCATATTTTTATCAGCAACAACTATTAGTTTTTTCAACGGCTGCCTTACTTTTAGATTTGATTTTGCCCTGATTGCTCTAATAAGATAAACTACGTGCTGAGCAACATCCATTTTATGTTCGAGCTCTTTATCAGTTTCACCTTTTTCGGGCAAATCAGTTAAGTGAACTGATTCAGTCTGCTCACTCTTTGTGACCGAATTTAAATTCTGGAACAATTCCTCTGCAAGGAAAGGAGTGAATGGTGCGATTAGCTTGGATATAGTAACAAGACATTCATAAAGTGTTTGATAAGCAGCCAGCTTGTTTTCATTCATTTCAGATTTCCAGAATCTTCTTCTGCATCTTCTAACATACCAGTTTGAAAGATGATCAAGCGTGAAATCCGAAATGGCTCGCGCTGCTTTGGTCACTTCATATTCATCCATCAGCTTAATATTATTTTCAACCAGCGAGTTAAGTTTTGAAAGAATCCATCTGTCAATTTCTTCTCTTTTTGAAAGAGGAACTGATGCTTGTTTGTTTTCAAATCCATCAATGTTGGCATAGAGAGCAAAGAACGCATAAGTATTTAGAAGTGTTCCAAAATATTTTCTCTGTACTTCAACCAAACCATCTTCATCAAAAAGAGTTGGACGCCAAGGAGGACTGTTTGTAACCAGATACCATCTGGTTGCATCAGCTCCATATTTATCAAAAAGAACAAAGGGATCAACAGTGTTCCCTTTTGATTTGGACATCTTCATTCCAT
>CAZLJI010000025.1:0-15009 GCA_964559565.1 uncultured Ignavibacteriaceae bacterium
GGAAATATTATTTATTTTGATTCAGAAAGAATAAATCTTGGATTGTTCCAAAGAGATGTAAATGTAGTTTGGGACCTCGCTCCACATGATTTATCTATTATGACTTACTTGCTCGGAAAGCACGAAGTAAAAGCCCTTGTTGCAAATGGTATTGCTAATTTTAATGGGAAAGAAAACCTAGCTCATATATGTATCTACTTTGAAGATAATTGCTTTGCTCATTTTCATGTTAATTGGGTATCACCGGTTAAAATAAGAAGGATTATTATTGGAGGTGATAAAAAAATGCTGGTATATGATGATATGGAAAATTTTGAAAAGATAAAAGTTTATGACAGCGGAGTTGAATTCAAATCTGCAGAAAGTATACACGAAGCATTGATACAGTACAGAATCGGAGATATGTTTTCACCAAAAGTAAATCAGACAGAAGCATTAGGTCTCGGCACTCAAGAGTTCATAGCAGCAATAGAAGAGGATAGAAATCCTATAACGAGCGGGAAAGATGGCTTGGCAGTTATCAGGCTTCTGGAAGCAACAGATATTTCATTAGCCAATATGGGTCAAATCGTTGAACTGGACAGCATGACTGTAGCATAATTTTTGCCAGAGGAAATTTAACATCTTAGATTTTTTTCAAATCCTTAAGCGACTAATAAAAGCATTCCTAATTTCCATAGTATTGGGTTGAGAGTGTATAAGATTTTTTAATAATAATTTAAAAAGTGATGAGTAAACAAAATATAAACAATGTTAAACTTGGCAATGATGTAAAGATTTACGATTTTGTTAATCTTTATGGTTGTTCTATAGATGATGGAACCAAGGTTGGAACCTTCGTCGAAATTCAAAAAAACGCTTTCATTGGAAAAAACTGCAAAATATCTTCACATACTTTTATCTGTGAAGGTGTCCATATTGAAGACAACGTCTTTGTCGGACATAATGTTACTTTTATAAACGATAAGCATCCAAGGGCTACAAATATTGATGGATCAATGCAATCTGATGCTGATTGGAAGGTCGTTGAGACCTTTATCAAAAAGGGAGCTTCTATCGGTTCTTCATCTACGATAATGTGTGGCATTACAATCGGAGAAAATTCGATAGTTGGTGCAGGTGCAGTCGTTACTAAAGATGTTCCTCCAAATTCTATCGCTGCTGGAGTTCCTGCCAAGGTAATTAGAAAAATAAAATAAAAAAAGCCGGATAACCTCCAGCTTAAATAAAATAATACTTCTAATTTTGCTTACGTAAAAAGTTTTATAGTAAAAAATAATAAAGAGAAGAAGTAGATCAAGCCAAGGATTGATTTTATCTTTCCGCCCAGCTTGGTATTAAAAGTATAACCAAAAAAAGTTTTTCTCTGAAGTGTTTTTGTCACAATTCCGGATTTTTCCAAGAGTATTTTGGCCAGATAATCTCTAATTATACAGGTAATATCATTAGCGAGAGGATAATTAAAATTGCTCATTATCAGTACTCTTTCTTAGATTATTGCAGTTTGTCTTAGAATTAAGCAGTAAGAATTATACCAATATCAATCCATGTTAAATGCTTAAATTTTTATTGATTATAAACATTTTTGTAAAAATTACCGGTAAGAATAAAAATCAAATTTTTCATTATTGGGAATTTGACTGTCCACAATTCTTATTCCTCAGCAAATATTTCTATTCTCCTGTTTTGCTTCCTCCCCTCCTCAGTTCTATTATCTGCAACGGGCATCTTATCTCCAAGACCAAAGACTTTGAAATTTCCTCTAGGTAATTCGCCAAAGTATACGAAATACTCAAGAATAGCTTTCGCTCGTTCAAGTGATAAGGTCCTTAGAAATCTCGCCTCACCTTTTGAATCCATATGTCCCTCGATTCGCCACCTTTTATCTGGTGATTTTTTAAGCACTGCCATTACTTCGTCAAGATATTTACTTCCTTCAATTTTAATCTTGGACGAATTAGTTGAAAAAATATCATCTGCACTTAGTAAGAAATTATTCTGATTAATCTCTACATCTCCATCTGGACAGCCATCTTCGTCTTCAGATCCATTGAAATCCTCGGCTTCATTTGGACATAGATCATTTACATCCAGAATACCATCACCGTCATTATCTAAATCAGGACAGCCATCTTCATCCTCAAATCCATCAAAATCTTCGGCTTCGGTTGGACATAGATCTTTCACATCTGGAATACCGTCAGCATCTGAATCGAGAGGGCAACCTCTTTCATCTACTTTAGTTCCTTTTGGAGTAGCTAGACATTCATCTAAATAATCAGGGATGCCATCCTTATCGGAGTCAACCGGACATCCAAATTCGTCCACTTCAACACCAGAGGGTGTGTCTGGACAAGAATCCCTTGAATCTAAGACTCCGTCTCCATCGGAATCAGAGTCTATAAATGGAGAATATGATAATCCTACCAGTATTGATGTGTAAGCATCATTCTCGAATGCGGCTGCTATATCATCCAAGTAATCAGTCGAAACAATATAGGGATTTGCAGAGAGATTAATGCCCACCCTATCGCTCACAAGAATTTTGAATCCGCCTTCAAAACTGAATGCCCTAGCTGTTTTGTCATACAAATTTGAGGAATTACCGGAAGCAGGATTTCCATCACCATCTTTTGGATCGAACCAGAGATTTGTAAATCCTACCGAAACGTATGGAAAAAATACCTCATTAATTGAAATACTATATGTTGCAGCGATACCAGTCGAAAAAACGCTCGTTTTAAAAACAGGAGGTATATTAAGCACTCCCTCCTGTGTAGAGACTGTCGTTCTGGAGTCTTTCCCGGAAACCTCCTCCGAGCCTATTTTCAGCTTAAGGCCAATTAAATGAATTGAGTTTGTCTTAAAAAAATATTCGCTAGATAGTCGTACAGAATAGCCCATTTTACCCTTTTCATAATCCGTTTGAGAAAGAGTAATTCCAGCGTCTAATCCAAAAACGAATGTATTGTGAAAGGCGTGATCTACATTTCTTGATACTTGCGAAAATCCTCTATAACTGGTTACAATAACCAAGAATAATATTATAATAGAAAGATTTCCTAGTCTTTTTGAGGCTCTGGTTTCTTTAGACATGATACTCAGTGATACTTTATATTGTAAATTATTTAAACAATCTTCTAGTAAATTTAAGAACTAGTCAAATCTAATGCGAATATTTTTTTCAAAATGAGATAATGAAAACTTCGTTTTTTGACAAAAAATTGATGTTGCCATTCTCTGAGAAAAATAGAAATGTAATTGCTACATTTAGGTACACAAATTGTTTAAATTAACTGTTAAAGAATTTAACATATTTTTATCTGATTTATCCTCATTAAGGAGTTACAATGTTCGAAACTAATATCTATGTAGAGAGAAGAAATATTTTAAAAAATAAATTTGATTCCGGGGTTCTGTTATTCTTAGGCAATGAAGAAACGCCTGCTAACTATACAGCAAATACGTATGCCTTCAGACAGGATAGTTCCTTTCTATATTATTTCGGAATTGATAGTGCAGGCTTTACAGCAATCATTGATATTGATAATAATCTCGAAACAATTTTTGCAAATGACTTCAGCATGGACGACATCGTATGGATGGGACCTCAACCAAAGGTCAGTGAGCTTGCTGAGAAAGCCGGAATATATAGAACTGCTCAACTAGATAAATTAGCTGAACAAATTAATAATGCGGTTAGAAAAGGAAGAAAGATTCACTTCCTCCCTCAGTATAGAACTGAAAATACTTTAAAGATAGCTTCTTTAACCGGATTGAACTTTTCGAATGTAAACGATTATGTTTCTGAAAAATTAATCAAAGCTGTTGTTAATCAACGATCCGTAAAATCGGAAGAAGAGATTAAGGAAATTGAAGATGCAGCTGATATTGCTGCAAAGATGCATGTAGCTGCAATGAAGATGGTTAAACCAGGTATCTACGAGCAAAAAATTGCAGGAATGATTGAAGGTATCTCACTTTCTCTCGGATATGGGCTTTCATTCAGACCTATCGTTTCCGTACATGGTGAAACATTACATAACCACTACTACGGAAATCTTATTGAAGCTGGCCAGTTGCTTGTGAATGATTCCGGTGCAGAGAGTAGGCTTCATTACGCAAGTGATATAACCAGAACTATACCGGTAGCGGGAAAATTCACTCAGAAACAAAAAGAAATTTATAACATCGTACTCAATACTGAGTTGAATGCAATACAATCCGTTAGACCCGGAATGAATTATAGAGATATTCATCTTCAAGCTGCATTCGATATTGTTAAAGGACTTCAGGAGATAGGTTTAATGCAGGGTGATCCTACGGATGCAGTTAATTATGGAGCTCACAGTTTGTTCTTCCCACATGGTTTGGGACATATGCTGGGTCTTGATGTTCATGATATGGAATCACTTGGAGAACAATTTGTTGGATATGATGAAAGTATAGAGCGTAGCCAAGAGTTTGGATTAAAATATTTAAGATTAGCAAAAAACCTTCAGCCGGGCTATGTGTTTACAATTGAACCTGGAATTTATTTCATTCCTGAATTAATTGATATGTGGAAGCAGGAAAACAAATTCGGAGAATTTATAAATTATGATATGGTAATTGATTATAAGGACTTTGGCGGAATAAGAATTGAAGATGACATCCTTGTTACTGAAGATGGTTATAGAGTTCTCGGATCTAATCCTATACCGAAGTCTGTTGAAGAAGTTGAAGCACTAGCTTCGAGTAAATAGCATTTCAAATGCCCGGTTTAGCCGGGCCATTCATTATATTGAATATTTAATAGTCAAATTTTATTGTTCGATCAATGCTCAAAAAATAATTGATAATTAAGAATCTGACCCTAAATTGAATTGAATAAAACTTCCCTAACCTGCTTCTTAGTTTTTATCATTAATCAATTTATAGTTTCTCAATCCTTATCATTAACATCTTACCATCCTCTATCAAACGCTTTCGGAATCACAATAGAGGCAGGTGCAACAATACCGAAGACGGATTACAAAATTGAGGAATTAGTTATTATTTGAATATTATTTTACTTCTCGTTCAGCTCATGCATTTGGAATAAGGCTAACTGGCGGTGGCGGTTTTCTGAGAGGAGAAGTTTTTGGAAGCGAAATAGTTTACCCACCCGTTCCAGATAAATTCAGGACTGGTTTTCTTTTGCTTGGGGGTGGTATGGTCTACGCTGTGAGAATGGGTAACGGAGTACCATACGTCTCAGCTACGATCGCTTACACAACCTTCGACCCTGGAGATGGTAATGGCAATCAATTACCAAACAATCAACTTTCAATCTATAATAAAAATTCAATCACATATTCGGGGGAAGCAGGTGTAAGATTTCCATTTAGTGATATCTGGAGTCTCAATGTTGGAGCTAGCTTTAACTTTTCAAGCACAGATTATCTCGATGATATAAAAGTAGGAAATAATAATGATGCTTATGTTAGTTTTTTCACAGGAATTTCTCTTTATCTAGGGAAAGATATAGATAAGGATAATGATGGGATTAAAGATGATATCGACTTATGTCCCGATACTCCCGAAGGATTTGAAGTGGATGAATTTGGCTGCCAGATTATTGATTTGAAGCAAGTGGTTTTAGTTTATGATAGTTTGAAGGATACTTTCGTATCTAATTCAATCTTCACTGACGGTACTCTGTTTTGTTTCCAGGCCGATATTTTCAGAGATACAAATGAAGCTGAAGATTTACAAAAAAAGATTATTTCTCTTGGCTACAACTCTTATATATTCAGTATGAATATTGGAAATTCTATATGGTATTCGGTGAGAGTTGGATATTTTAATTCAATCGATGAGACGCAGGTTTCTAAAGCAAATTTTTTCAAACAATACAAACTTGAATTAAAATAGTCGCTTAACTGACTCATTCTTGGCTAAAGAATAAAGTTTTATTTGAGGATTATCTACCTACTCCCCACCGGCATATGCTCTATCGCAAACTCTCTTCCAGCTTTAAGCGCATCTATATTTAACTGAACAACCTTCTCCCCTTTCCTGCCAAAAATTTTCTTTATCCCTATTTCAAGACTTTCATATGGAATATCGAGGAAGGGAGATGATGCACCGAGCATTACAATATTTGATGAACGCGGTGACTTTACCTGGCGAGCAATTTCATCTGCGTTGATTGCAATGTGATGAGGAAGCTTTTCTATCTCTGCAAGAAGCTCTTTCATATCGGGGTAGTCCGTTATGTTAACAAACGGAGTTATGTTCGTCACCAACCAGCCGTTTTCTGAAAGCCACAGCAGATAACGCAATGACTCCATCGGCTCAACAGAAATAATTAAATCTGCTTTGCCGAGTGGAATTAAGTCGCTGGCAATTTCATTTCCCGAAATTCTTAAATGAGATTGCACAGCACCACCGCGCTGACTCATCCCATGAACTTCTGCTTGCTTTAAGTAGAGGTGATTTTCAAGCGCCGCCATTCCAATTGTAGCAGCTATTGATAGAATTCCCTGTCCTCCAACTCCTGCTAAAATTATGTCTGATTTCATAATTTAACCTCCCCGGTTCTCACTTTACCTTCCTGTTTATTCTTTGCAACTGATTGCACAATACACTCTCTTCTTGGAATAATAACCGATACACCCTCATACGTCAATTCTTCTCGAAAAACTTTTACCATTTCTTCATGGAACTTCGGTAATGGAGTTAGAACCTTTACGTGCTCAGGTTTAACCCCCAAGCCAATGCAAATTTCTTCCAGCCTTCCTGTAGCGTGAGATGCCTGCCCGCCAGTCATAGCAGTTGTTGCATTGTCTGAAATAATGATTGTAACAGGAGTATTTTCATAAACACAATCGAGAAGTGCGGTCATTCCGCTGTGAGTGAAAGTTGAATCACCGATCACCGCAATGGAAGGCCTTACTCCGGCATCAGCAGCACCTTTTGCCATTGTGATAGATGCACCCATATCCACGCACGAATTAATTGAATTCCACGGTGGTAGTGCTCCAAGTGTATAACATCCGATATCAGAAAAAACTTTTTGTTTGCCGAACTCTCGCATCGTTTCATTTAATGCATTATAGATATCTCTGTGACTGCATCCAGAACACAGCTCAGGGGGACGGCTCTTAACTATTTCAGGTACTTTTAAAAATGTTTTCACTTCTTTGCCAAGTGCTCTGGCTACAACGTCAGGATCCAATTCACCATCCCGAGGAACTGTTCCATTCAATCTTCCAATAATTTTTGAGTTGATGTTGAGAAATCCTCTCAACTGCTCTTCGACAAAAGGATAACCATCTTCAAGCACAAGAACTTTTTCACATTCATCAACTATCTTTTCAACTTTATTGAACGGAAGCGGATATTGATTAATCTGTAGGACAGGATGAGGACAACTCTTTGAAGGATAATTTTCCTTCAAATAATTATAGGCGATTCCACAGGCAATTATCCCAAGAGATTTATCTCTTCCAGGAATAAAAGTATTATAGACTGAGCGTTCTGACTCCTGTTCAAGTAAAGATTGAATTGCAAGCAAACCTTTATATCTTTTTCTTGCATTCGATGGAAGAAGCACAAACTGGATTGGATCTTCAGGATAAGTTAATGGATTTTCACTTTTAATTTCTCTTCTTTCAACACCAGAACGTGAATGAGAAAGTCTGGTAGTAATTCTTATCATCACTGGAATTTTAAACTTTTCAGAAAGCTCAAATCCTTCATAGGCCATATCGTAAGCCTCCTGCTGGTTTGCTGGCTCAAGTATAGGTATCATTGCAAACTTGCCAAAGAAGCGTGAGTCCTGTTCATTTTGTGATGAGTGCATCGAAGGATCATCTGCTACGGTTACAATTAATCCGCCATTAACACCGGTTATCGCTGAGTTAATGAATGCATCAGCGGCAACATTCAATCCGACATGCTTCATACAAACCATTGCACGTTTACCGGCATAGCTCATTCCGAGAGCAGACTCCATAGCGGTCTTCTCATTTGCAGACCATTGACTGTGAAGTTTTCTTCCTACAGCTGTCTTATTGTGTTGAACATATTCTGTTATTTCGGTAGATGGTGTACCTGGATATGCATATACTCCGGACATTCCCCCATCAATAGCACCCTGAGCAATTGCTTCGGCACCGAGGAGAAGAAGTTTTTCCATAATTCCCTCTTTATTTGCATTTAACGAAAAGGTTCCCGATTTGCGGAAAGCGAATAATTTTCATTCCAAAAATAAGAAAAGGAATACCCTGCCCCAACCTTTTTCCTGTGAAAAAGCTCACCTCACTTTGAATTAATCAACTAATTCTCAGTTTTATTTTTCGATTAATTTATCTATATAATCAAGAAGACGGGGATTCTCACGAGATTTATCACTCAGCTCTGAATACATCAATTTTGCCTTTTCAATTTGGCTTGTTTCGATATACAACTCAAGAAGATTAAACTGGGGATTTAAATAATTTGGAAACTGGATCCGCACCTTTTCATATTGTCCGATTGCACGTTTGAGATCTCCAAGTGCAACATATGAAGCTGCTACGTTTTGCATGATTATCGGATTAAAAGGTGCAAGTTCAAGTGCAGTAAGATTTTTCTTTAATGCATCAGAATGTCGTACTAAATAGGAATTAGCAATACCTCGATAGTAATCAACGGGTTGTTTTGATGTGTCAAGCGGATAAAATATTTCTGATACTTGCTCAAGTTTTTGTAGCATTAATGGATATTGTCTTCGCTCTTTTAAATAGATTGCCTGCCCATAACCAATTTCTGATTTTAGTTTAATGAAAGAAATGCTACCTCCCAGAATTATTAGCACAAGCACAACCCATTTAATGTATTTCAAATTTATACTGACAGATTTATCCTTTTTTTCAGTTGACACAATTATTGCAACTCCACTCACCACTGCTGCGAGGAAGTATGAAGCAAATTTGTAGTTGGGAAAGGAGACGAAGGAAAAAGCAAAAGTTACCAGAAATGTTAGAAGTAGCGGAAAATATTTTTTATTCTTTTTACTTTTATTGAACAGAGTCAATGCAATTGTAAAAAAGATAGAAATAAAAATTATCGCTGCGGCTAAACCACTTTCAGCAAAGACCTCGAGAAAATCATTATGAGCATGAATATTATGAACCAGGAGAAGATTTTTATCATTAAAATATTCACCATAATATTTAGGATAGTATCCGCTCCATTTATATAAGCCTTTGCCAGAAATCGGTTCCTCTTTTGTCATTTGCAATGATGCATCCCAAAAATTTAATCGTAGGATATTACTCTTGAACTCTTCATCAAAGAAACTTTCAGCGGTTGATTTTAAATCTGGTCTCTCCCCGACATTAACTGGAATAAGAGAAATGAGAAATGAATTTACCAGAATAAGCATAACAGGTTTTATTGATACAAATCGTTCTCCTTTTTCTTTCCTGATAAAAATGAAAAAAATATAAATCAGCGAAATTGCAACTAAAATCAAAAGCCCGGCACGGCTGCGCGTAAATAGTAGAAAGGAAACATTAATTATAGCAGCAATGAGAAGGATGTTTTTTTTCTCTTTGGTGATGTACTCATTTGCTATTAAAAAGAATGGAATTGCCGAAAGAAGGTACTCTGCAGCAAATCCTCTGTGGCCTAAAACCGAACCTGGCGGCATCACTGTTGGGAGTGGAATAAGCTTTATAAGAAAAACTTCACACAAACCAACGATGCTGAAGAGAGTTGAGATTATTACAATTGAATAAGAGATAACTTTCAAGAATCTATCCTCACCCAGTATTGCAAACATAAGTGCAGATTGAAGCAAAATAGACAAGGGAATAATAATATCACTTATTTTAAGTGGCAGTAGATTAGCAGAATTATTTACAAATGCAGTTAGGAATGTATATGGGAATATGATAAACAGAATTAAAAGGAGTTTGTTCAATCGGATCGTTTCAGTGACTTTAATCTGGAGTACAAACACCAAGAACAATAGCAGTGAGATTGAAAAAAAATACATTCTTTGTATAACGTCCATTTCGTAAACAATAATAGAATAAGTAACGGGTGAAAGGAAAGTTAACCCAAATAAAATATTTAGACCGATATTTGACTTCTTTTTTGCCAAAAAAATAAATTTTACTAAAATAATTTTAGAATACCCCCACTACAATTTCCTCTGTTAACTTTTTAGTTGTTAGAGGGGACTTGAGAACAATGCTAATATTTTCTTAACTTAAAGATAAGATTAGTTAGACATCTTTCAGAAACAGAAAATTAAGAAATATTTTGGATTACGATAATAATTTATCTCCATTGAGGCGTAGCATTTTACGCACGCTGGCCTATTATGATATCTTTTCATACCCGTTAACTGCTGAAGAAATTTATCTTAATCTTGGAGTCAATCACACAAGTCCAGAGGAAATCAAAAAGGAGTTGGAAAGTTTATCCTCTGAACACATTGTCTTCTGCAAAGGTGAATTCTTTCAATTAAAGAATGACGATACATCTATTTCTCGAAGACAAGCCGGAAATAAGCTTGCAGAGAAGAGATTAAAAACTGCCAGACGTGTATCCGGTTTTATATCAAGGTTTCCATTTATTCGCGGGATTTTACTCTCAGGGTCAATTTCCAAAGGATTTATGGAAGAAGACGCTGACATCGATTACTTCGTTATTACTCATCCAAACAGGGTCTGGTTTTCAAGGTTCATTTTGATGGTATTTAAAAAGCTATTCTTACTTAATTCAAAAAAGAATTTTTGCATAAATTATTTTGTCGATACAGAGCACCTGGAGATTGAGGAGAAAAATATTTTTACTGCTACTGAGATTGTCACGCTGCTTCCCACTTTCGGAGTGAATATATATGAGGAGTTCTACAATAAGAACCTATGGGTAAAGCAATTCTATCCCAATTTCCCAATGAGAGAGACTAGTGAAGTAATAGATAGAAAATATGGAATTATAAAATCTCCATTGGAAAAAATTCTGGGTTACAGGATGGGCGATAAGTTCGATGACTTTGCGATGGCTTTGTTTGAAAGGTTCAATAAAACAAAATACAAGGATTATGATAAGGAAGAATTCAAACTTGCATTTAAATCATCGAAGAAAGAATCAAAACACCATCCGAAATTTTTTCAGAGGAAAGTGTTACAGGAATTTGAAGGTAAAATACAATCATTGCAAGAGCAGCTCAATATTTCTCTCTAGCCAAAATGAAAAACATTCTTTTCACCCATTCATATTTCTATAGATTCGATCCAAAACAGTGGGATACTAAACAACCTTATCCGCCTCTCGGGACAATTTACGCTGCTTCGGTAATGCGAGAAGCAGGATATAATGTCTCACTATTTGATACGGCATTGATTGATTCTCCTGAAAAAATAATTCCTTTCATTGAAAAAGAGAAGCCTGACTATCTGGCAATCTACGATGATGGCTTTAATTATTTGACAAAAATGTGCTTGACTAATATGCGGGAAGCTGCTTTCAGGATGGCAGAAACTGCAAAGCAAAAAGGTATCACAGTAATTGCTTCAAGCTCAGATGCTGCTGATCATTATGAAAAATATTTATCTCACGGAGTTGATTTTGTAATTATCGGTGAAGGCGAAATAACTCTGAAAGAATTAATTAATGCTATTGAAAAAGGTGAATCTGATTTTACAAAAATTGAAGGGCTGGCATTCAAAGAAAAAGCAGAAATTATTAAAACCTCGGCAAGACAAATAGTAAAAGAGCTTGATTCATTTCCGATGCCTGCATGGGATTTGATTGATATCGCATCATATAAAAAAATCTGGATGGAAAATCACAGTTTCTTTTCTTTGAACATTGCAACAACACGCGGCTGTCCATTCAGGTGCAACTGGTGTGCAAAACCAATTTATGGGAACAGATATAATTCCCGCTCAACGCAAAAGGTTTCTGAAGAAATTGAATTCCTGATAAACAATTTCGATGTTCATCACTTTTGGATGTGTGATGATATTTTTGGTTTGAAACCTGGATGGGTTCAGGAGTTTAGGAATGTTGTTAAAGAAAAAGGATTAAAATTCAAATATAAAATACAGTCACGAGTAGACTTACTTTTACAGGAAGATACAATTTCAGCACTTGCAGAATCGGGCGCTGAGACCGTTTGGGTTGGTGCGGAATCAGGTTCACAAAAAATTCTTGATGCCATGGATAAAGGCACAACTGTAAACCAGATTTACGAAGCAACCAGATTATTAAAGAAGAACAAAATCCGTCCAGCATTCTTTCTTCAGTTCGGTTACCTCGGTGAGGAGAAATCAGATATTGAAAAGACAATCAACATGGTTCTTGATCTTATGCCCGAGGAAATTGGAATTTCCGTTTCTTATCCATTACCCGGCACAAAATTCTTTGAAAAGGTAAAGGATCAATTAAAGGGAAAATCTAACTGGACTGATTCAGATGAACTTGCATTAATGTACAAAGGAACTTTTTCACCAGCATACTATAAAAAACTTCACAGGTATGTTCATAAAGTTTATAGAAGGAAACAAAGCTTATCGAATTTGAAAAATGTATTGTCCAATCCATTTAGTATGAATAAAAAGAAAATGCGTTCAGCTCTATCTGCACTTTATTATATTCCTGCTTCAATAGCTGATTCGATAGTGCTAAAGAAACTGGAAACCGCAAAATAAATTATTCTCTATGTCATCACGTTCTGATCAATTCGATAACGTAAATACTGCATTCTCCCGCCAGTCAATAATTTATGACGATTATGACAGAGAAAATCCAACCTTAATCTGGATGAGGCAGCAGGTTATGAAACACGTGCTCAAGTATTTGCGACCCAATGACAAAATTCTTGAACTGAATAGTGGGACTGGAATCGATGCGGAATTTTTTGCCGACAAAGGCTTTTCAGTCCACTGTACTGATCTATCAGATGGTATGATCGAGCAGATGAAGAAAAAATTTTCTTCAGATATTTTTGCTGAGAAGATATCTATTCAGCAATGTTCATATACTGAACTTGATAAAATTGGGAATAAAAAGTTTGATTTCATTTTTTCTAACTTCGGAGGATTAAACTGTATTCCTGATCTTCGGGAATCGACTAAATTCTATCCTTCTCTCTTAAATAAAAATGGAAGAGTGTGTTTAGTAATTCTTCCACCGATCTGTCCCTGGGAAATTATTCAACTTTTTAGAGGGAAGTTCAATATTGCATTTCGAAGATTTAATAAAGATGGTGTATTGGCAAACGTTGAAGGAGTAAAGTTCAAGACATATTATTTTTCAGCTCGTCAGGTGTTGAATGCACTTGGCAATAATTTTAAATTATTGAAGCTGGAAAACCTTGCACTTTTCACACCTATTCCACAAATGGAAAAAATTCCCAAAAAGTCTCCTGGATTAGCAAGGATGCTGAATAAAATGGACGAGACAATTTCAGGGATTTTCCCTTTTAACAGAATTGGTGATCATATAATTATTACAGCAGATTACACCGGTGATTAAATTGCAGAATTCTATTATAAATCTCTCCAAATTTAACAGCAGCGAAGGCGTTTTTATTCTATCACCAGTCATCAGCGCATTTGAAGATGTTTATCTGAAAGTTCGTGAAAAAGAAAATCGGATTTATTCCGATAACGAACTAAGGCTGTTACCCTTTGCTTCAGGATCAAATCCTCATAAAAACGAATGGGATCTCAGAGCTAAATCATTTTTACGATTCAAAGAATTCATCAAAACAAAAAATCGAAAATTAAATTTACTAGACCTTGGATGTGGTAACGGGTGGTTTTGTGGACAACTTTCCAGATCATTCGATCATAATTTTTTTTGTGCTGATGTCAATCTAAACGAACTCAAACAAGGCAGGAGAGTATTCAACTCTGAGCCTATAAATTTTATTTATGCTGACATTTTTAATGTAGAATTTTCACAAGCATCATTTGATTTAATCACTGTAAATGCGGCTATCCAATACTTTCCGGATTTATCAAAATTGTTAAATAAACTATTAACTCTTAGAGGTGATAACGGTGAAATACATTTAATAGATTCGCCTATATATTCAATTAGTGAATCAATAAATGCAAGAAAAAGAACAATGAACTATTATTACGCTATTGGATTTAGTGAAATGGCAGACAACTATTATCATCATACTTGGGAAGAACTATCAGCTTTCAAGTTTGAAATTCTCTACGAGCCAGATTCTTTGAAAAACAAAATCAAGCGATCATTCTTTCAGAATGATTCTCCGTTTCCCTGGATAAAAATTACCAGATGAACTTACATAAACATATTCTTTTTCTCGTGCCTGGTTTCCCTGCAGATGAGAACGATTTTAATTGTATTCCTCCGCTGCAAGAATTTTTACTCAAATTTAAATCAGTCTACCCATCTGCCAGATTTTCAGTTATCGCATTTCAATATCCATATCGTTCCGAAGCTTATGGTTGGAATGGTATTCAGGTTTTTCCACTTAATGGCAAAAACTTTTTATTTAAAAAATTATCAGTCTGGCGGAGGGCATTAAATTTATCTTCAAAAATTCATAAAGAAATTTCAGTGGATGCTATTCACTCTCTCTGGCTTGGTGAATGTGCAATGATTGGGAATATGCTTTCTAAAAGATTCAACTGTGAACATATTTGCACTCTTATGGGACAGGATGTTAAATCGAATAACAGGTATTTTAGATTGTCAAAAAATGAAAGAATTAAAATTATTGCTCTATCACAAAATCAGTCGGATCAATTTATAAGGCTAACAAATAGAAAAGTTAATGAAATTATTCACTGGGGAATTGATGATCAAAAATTCGAAAATCCTGAACGTGATATTGATCTTTTAGCAGTCGGCTCTCTTATTCCATTGAAAAATTATTCTCTGTTTATCAGCTTGATAGCTGAATTAAAAAAGGCTTATCCGGATTTAAAATGTAAACTTGTGGGTACTGGGCCGGAACTTTCAAAATTGAAGAACTTAGCAAAGGAAAAAGGAATTTCAGAA
>CAZLJI010000026.1:0-14502 GCA_964559565.1 uncultured Ignavibacteriaceae bacterium
AGATCTGAGCCAGATACTTTAAAGCCTTTGTTTAAAAGGATTTCTGCAATACCGCTCATCCCGATGCCGCCAATTCCAACGAAATGTATTTTTTTTATGCTTTTAAACACTGCTCTTTTCTATTTTGGATTTTAATTCTTCGATACGAAGTAATAATTCATCCTGATTTTCATAATCAGAAAATCTTATCATCACAGGTGTCACTTTTGAATTTATTTTTATCCTCACTGTTCTGAATGCAGGGGAGTTGCTTGCTCTTACCTGTTTGGAAAATTTTATTTTTTTTATCTGATCGATTTTATATGCTTTTGATTTGAATCGATCCGCAAAAACAATTCCTTCATCAGACACTTCGATGTACATATTCCTAATAAGATTATATAACAAAGCAGCTACAGATACGATCAGTATTATTCCCAGAAAATATAATATCGGGTCGCGTGTAATTAGCGTGAATGAGTCTTCCACAAATTCACCTCTTATAACACCATAAAGTAACAACACGATGAAATAGATAATCGTTGACTTATAATAGAACGATAAATTGTATTTAAAAATTTTTCTTTTCTGTTCACTGTTATTCATACAGCCTCCGCAAATTTTATTGCGTTCTGAGCAATCACTTTTGCTGCGTCTGGTTTTGCCATCTTTAATGCATTCGACTTAAGATCAGAAAGCATTGTTTCTGAATTGATCGTATCGAGTACTCTATCAACCAAATCATTTTTCAAATTTTTATCTTCTATCAGAATAGCCGAACTATAATCAGACAAAGATTTTGCGTTATGAAACTGATGATTCTCAGCTACATTTGGCGATGGAACAAGTATCGCAGGAATGCCAAGGTTCAGCAGTTCTGCGATTGTCGTTGCACCGGCTCTCGCCAGCAATAAATCACAAGCTGAGTAAGCTGAATTCATATCTTCTATAAAATCATAAATCTTTATACTATCAGAATTCATTTTTGTAAACTGCTCAAAATAATTTTTCCCAGTCTGCCAGATTACCTGCACGTTATTTTCTTCCAATATTTTTATGCTCTCTGACATAGCTTCATTTATCGTTTTAGCTCCAAGACTTCCTCCAAGCACGAGAAGAGTTTTTTTTTCACCGGATAATCCAAACTTTCTCAGTGCTTCCAGCTTCTCCATCCTGCCCAAATTTTTTCTAACTGGATTACCAGTGATGCGATGAAGCTTTTCTCTTCTCAAATATTTTTTTGATTCCTGAAAACTCAGATGAACTTCGCTTGCATATCGTTCAAGCAGACGTGTTGTTACGCCAGGATAACTGTTCTGTTCAACTAAAATAATTTTAGCTCCCAATACCGAAGCAGCCCAAATAGCTGGACCAGCAACGTATCCTCCGGATCCAATTGCAACTTTTGGCTTGAATGAAATATTAATTATCAATGATTGAATCAACGAAATAAATAACTTCAACGGAAACAATAAATTTTCAAAATTAATTTTTCTGGAGAATCCTTTAATCCATATTGGCTTAAACTTAAATCCAAGTTTGGGAACAACTCTTCCTTCAATTCTGTCTTTTGTCCCGATGAACAAAATGTCTGCTTCAGGTTTCATTTCTCTAATCTGTTCAGCAACTGCAACTGCTGGAAAAAGATGACCTCCCGTTCCACCACCTGCAAATAAAAATCGGTATTTACTCTGTGCATCACTCATCTGTTAATTCCTTTAAAAGAGTTTTCATCAGGCACATAAACAACACCGCTCTGACGTAAATGATTTGAAAAAGCGATGTTTATTAATATGCCAACACTGACGCACAGAAATATGAGAGATGTTCCGCCATAACTTATAAATGGCAGTGGAAGTCCGGTTGTTGGCAGTACACCAGTTGTAACCGCGACATTTACAAATGCATAGAATACTATTGAGATTGTTATTCCAAATGCGAGGAGCTGACCGAACTGATCTTTCGTTTTTTTAGCTATCAATATTCCGGAGACTAAAAGAACAAGATACGCCACAAGAACTATTATAGCACCTATTAAACCGAACTCTTCACCGAGTATTGCAAAAATAAAATCACCATAAGCTTCAGGAAGGAAAAGATTACTTTGCATACTGTTACCGATTCCGACCCCAAATATTCCGCCGCTTCCGAGACTATATAGTGCCTGCTTAACCTGGAAATTCAGATCTCCACCATTTGTAACAGAATTCACATATGAAAAAATTCTTGATCTTGAATGAGGGAAAATCATCGCAGCTAACCCAATCACAATTCCGCTAATAAGTAACGAAGCAAGAATATGTTTAAGTTTTGCACCGCCGGCATAAATAATTGAGAGTGAAATAAATATCAGCATTATACCGCTGCTTATATTCGGCTGCAACATTATTAGCCCTGAGATAACGATTATCCAGATGAAGAAGTAAATAAATCCTTCGCGATAATTATCGATAACATTTGCCTTTGCTTCCAGGAGAACTGCAAGGTGAATAATCAATGCAAGCTTAGCCATATCCGCTGGTTGAATAGAAAAAATTCCAAAATTCATCCATCTGCCTGCGCCTTTAATATCAGGAGCAAATAGCAAAGTAATCACCAGAAGTACTGTAATAGCAATCATCAATGTTTTGCTCAATCTTCTATAGTACTCGTAAGGAATGAAAGCGAAAATTATAATTGCTCCAATTCCAAGAAATACTTTAAAAAGATGAGAGTTGAACAAGTAGAAAATACTGTCAAACTTGAATACACTGTAAGTGCTGCTTGCGCTCATAACCATGGTTAAGCCTAATAACATTAGTGCAAACACATCAAAGAATATTGTCAGTCCGAGTTTTTTCATTTTAACTTGCTCACCGCTTCTTTAAATACTTTACCGCGATGTTCATAATTATTAAACATATCAAAGCTTGCACAAGCAGGTGAAAGCAAAACGACGTCGCCATCAACAGCATCCCTACTCGCACGTTCAATAGCATCCTCCATGGTTTTTTCTAATTCAACTTTAACATCATTGTGGAAGAAGTTGAAAACTTTTTCTGCTGAAGAACCGATTGCATAAATCTTTTTTACTTTTTGAGTTACAAGTTCTTTTATCTGATCATAATCGTTTCCTTTATCTTGTCCACCCAATATCAGCAAAATTGGTTCATCGAAACTTTTTAATGCATACCAAACGGAATCAACATTTGTAGCTTTTGAATCATTAACGTACTTAACTCCATTTATTTCCCTAACCATTTCTAATCGATGTTCAACACTTTCGAATGATTTTAATCCTTTCACTATTCCTGCATTATCAAGATTGAAAACTTTAGCAGCACAAATAACTGACATAGCATTTGCCAGGTTATGTTCACCTCTTATATTAATATCGTTTCTTGAGCAGCGAAATTTTTCTTTACCATTCATTTTGAAAACAACTTCACCATCAGAGTAAAAGCAACCATCATTTTGCTCTTCATTTAAAGAAAAGAAGAATGATTTACTATTATGTTCTGATAAAAATTTCATAACCGACTGGCTATCTTTATTCAGAATTAAAAAATCTTTTACATCCTGATTCTTATAAATATTCTGTTTTGATTGAGCATATTTATCAAGACTATTTTCATATCTGTTCAGATGATCCGGTGTAATGTTCAGGATCATTGCGGCTGCAGGTTTAAAATTTTCTATTAAGTCCAGTTGAAAACTTGATACTTCAAGCGAAACAAACTCGCCTTCTTTCACATCAAGAACTATTTCACTGAACGCCAAACCAATATTCCCTGCTACTTGAGATTTATAACCGCATGTGTTAAAAACATGTCCACACAAACTTGTAGTTGTTGTTTTGCCATTAGTGCCTGTGATTGCAATTATCTTTCCTTTACAATAGTGATAAGCGAATTCGATTTCACTTATTAGTTTAATACCCCTTGTCCTCGCATTCTGAAGCACTTGTGAATCGTTGGGGACACCTGGACTGACAATCATAAGTGCTGACTCATATACTCTGTCCGAGTGTCCCCCGAACTCAAAATTTATTTTTTCAATTTCGAGTTGATTCACAGCATCATATATTTTTTCCTTAGAACTTAAGTCACTTACAAATGGAATTCCTCCGAGCTCCTTTACAAGTTTAGCTGCACCAATTCCACTACGTGCAGCACCAATAACTGATATTTTTTTTCCTTTAATTTCCATCATCTTATCTTAAATGAGATAAGTGTAACAATGGCTAAAATTATAGCAATGATGTAAAAACGAACAACGATTTTTGGCTCAGCCCAACCTAATATTTCAAAGTGATGATGAATTGGAGCCATCTTAAAAACTCTTCTACCCTGTCCGAATTTTTTCTTGGTATATTTGAAATAAATTTTTTGAATGATGACAGAAAGAGTTTCCATAAAAAAGACACCGCCAAGAATTGGGATGAATAATTCCTTCTTTATTAAAACGGCAAGAATTCCAAATGCACCTCCAAGAGCCAGTGATCCTGTATCTCCCATAAAAACTTGTGCTGGATACGCGTTGTACCAAAGAAATCCAAGCGATGCACCAACAAGAGCTGCAACAAAGACCGTTAACTCGCCTGATCCTGGCAAATAAATGATGTTCAGGTAATCAGCAAAGATTACGTTACCACTCACATAACTCAGCAAAGCCAGTGCTATCATAACTATCGCGATAACTCCAATCGCAAGTCCGTCTAAACCATCAGTCAAGTTTACAGCATTTGATGTGGCTGTTATTATGAATATCACAACCGGTATATAAAAAATTGAAAGATCGAGATTCACGTTTTTTAGAAACGGCACGGTGGTTAATGAGTTGAAGTTTGAAAACTCGGGTGAAAAATAGATCACTGTCCCAACAATTAAACCAATTATAAACTGACCAAGCAGTTTATACTTGCCTATCAATCCTTTGGGCAATTTTTTGACTACCTTGAGATAGTCATCAAGAAAACCAACAAGGCTCAGCCAAACTGTTCCGCCAAGAATTAAAATAATATAAGTGCTCGTTAAATCGCCCCACAACAACACAGGAACCACTGCTGAAAAAATTATGATCAATCCTCCCATTGTTGGTGTACCTGCTTTTGACCAATGTGTCTGCGGGGCATCAACTTTTTTTGCTTCACCAATTTGATTTTTCTGCAAAGCACGGATTATCTTGGGTCCTAAATAGAAAGCCAGAAATAAACCCGTAATTGCAGCTAACGCCGATCTGAAAGTCAGGAAACGGAAAATATCAAATCCCGGTGGCGAATAGATATTATTTATGTAATCAAATAAATAGTAAAGCATCAACTCATAGATTTATTTTTTATTTCTAAAACAAACTCTTCCATCTTCATTCCTCTTGATCCTTTTACAAGTAGAACGGAATCATTGAAGTTTAGATTTTTTATATAGTCTTTAAAATCTTCTCTCTTTGCAAAATGCTTGGCGATTATATTTTTCTGATCAAAATTTCTGTAGAGATACTTCATTTTAGGACCAATTGTATAGACCTCATCAATTTTCGATTTTATAATCACATCTTTAAGTCCCTGGTGTAGCTTTATACTGTTGTCTCCAAGCTCAAGCATATCCCCGAGGAAAAGTATTTTCCTTTTGAATGTTTTTATTCTCCCAACTAACTCAATAGCTGCTTTAGTTGAATCGGGATTTGCATTATAGGTGTCATCAATCAAAATAAAATATTTAAATCTCCGAACATCAAGTCTACCTGCTGGAGCTTTTAACTTTTTTACAGCTTTTTTTATTTGTTCAATTGATAATCCCATCTCAAGGGCAACTGTGCAGGCAGCAAGAAAATTTTTTGCACTCTGTTCCCCATAAATTGGAAGAATAAGCTCATAATTTTTCTTTTTATAAGCTATGTTAATCACAGGTTTACCATCTTCTGAGTACGCTTTCAGTTCACCTCGAACATCTACTCTCTCCGAGAAACCATAACTTATATGTTTCCCTTTCCTGGAGTGTTTTGCTTTAATTATCGGGTCATCATAATTCAGAAAGACTTTACCGCCATTCTTGATTGTCTCTTCAAACAAAAATGATTTTTCTCTCCAGACACCATTTCGTGACTTTAAAAATTCAAGATGCGAATCACCGATGTTTGTTATCAAACTATAATCGGGTGAAAGAATGCCTGCTGTATATGGTATTTCACCAAAATGATTCGTCCCAAGTTCTGCAACCAGAACCTGATGCCTTTCATTAGTATTCAAGATTGTTAATGGAACACCAATATGGTTGTTATTATTAGCTTCGGTTTTATTCACGCAATATTTTTCAGACAGCAGTTGTGCAAGCATATCTTTTACTGTTGTTTTACCCGAACTTCCTGTAATTCCAATAATTTTTGTATTTATTTTTTTTCTCCAAATCCTGGCAATATCACCCAGCGCAAGTTTAGTGTCTTTAACAGTTACTATCGGCACTTTTACATCACTAAACTGATTTAATTTTTTTTTACTAATAACTATCGCCGCTGCTCCATTCTTAATTGCATCATTAGCAAAATTGTGTCCATCGAATTTTTCTCCTTTTAATGCTATGAACAACGTGTTCGGCTTAATCTTTCTTGAATCAATTGATACATAGTTTATGTTTTTCAGTTCATCAGGTTCGAAGATTTCTGAACCAGGAAGATTAAAAATATCTTTTATGTTCAGGTGAACCTTTTTCAAATTCCAAGAACTTTTTTTGCTACTTCTTTATCAGAGAAATGATGCCTGACACCACCGATTTCCTGATAATCCTCGTGACCTTTTCCAGCAATAAGAATCACAGAATATTTTTCGCTTTTCTTAATTGCTTCTTCGATAGCAGCTTCTCTGTTTTCAATTACCTGGTAATTATCTTTGGTTATACCTGATCTTATTTCTTCAATAATTGCTGATGGGTTTTCATTCCTCGGATTGTCAGAAGTTACAATCACCTTATCACTTAATTCAGTTGCAATCTTTCCCATCACCGGACGTTTAAGTTTATCCCTGTTTCCTCCGCATCCGAAAACTGTATAGACAGGATTTTTATTTTCTGTTATGTTTCTAATTACCATCAAAGTTTTTTCAAGACTATCTGGAGTGTGTGAATAATCAATTACTACTTTTCTTGTACCGTTTGATAAAATTTCAAATCTGCCGGGAACCTGAGGTGTTGTTAAAATACCTTCGGCAATTACTTCATCCTTTAGACCTGATAATTTTGCAGTTGCAAAAGCACCTGCAGCATTGTACGCATTAAAATCTCCAACTAACGATGTTCTTAATTCGTAGATTTTATTTTCATAGTCTAATTTGAAAGAAGTACCGGAGAGATCACATTTAATATCAGAAATCCTGAATTGTGAATCGTTCTTTGTTCCGAATGAATATTTCAAACTGCGACAATCTTTAATTACATCTACGCTATGAAGCTCATCACTATTATACAGTGCGGAAGATGAAAGTGGCAATTCGTCAAATAATATTTTTTTCGCCTTAACATAATTTTCGAAATCACGATGGAAGTCGAGATGTTCGGGGGTTATGTTTGTAAAAACTGCAAAAGAAAAGTGTAAGCCATGAACTCTCTTCAATGCAAGCGAATGAGATGAAACTTCCATAACTGCAAAGTCACATCCTGCTGCATGCATTTGGCTCAAAATTTTATTAAGGTCATTCGATTCAGGTGTAGTTAGCTTTGAATCAAGCTTTTCATTACCGATATAATTTGAAATCGTACCCATCAATCCAACTTTATAGCCTGAGGTTTCGTAAATATTTTTCAAAAAGTACGAAGTGGTTGTTTTCCCATTCGTGCCGGTGATTCCAATCAGTCTTATTTTTTTTGATGGTTCATCGAAAAATGCATTAGAAATTTCAGCAAGAGCTTGACGGCTATCATTTACAACAATTTTAACAGCCTTGAAATGACTTACAAGTGAGTCAGGTATTGATTCACTTTTTTCAACAACAATCGCGACTGCTTTTTTATTCAGTGCATCTTGAATGAAAAGATGACCATCAGTGTTGAACCCTTTCACTGCAACAAAGACAGATCCATCAACAACTTTTCGTGAGTCATACTCAACACCGGTTACCTCCCGTGAAGGTAAATTACCTACGACCTGAACTGCCTTAATTTTATTTAATAATTCACTTAGCAGCATCAGTAAATCCTCGCTCCTGTTGTGCTAATTTGTGAACAAGTGAGTATGCAGGTCTTTCTTTTATTTATCGTTTGGCCGGGAGGAATACTTTGATCTGCAACAACACCGGATCCTGAGATGCTCCATTTAATTCCTAGATCTTTTAATATTGTTAAAGCTTCTTTTAAAGTCTTTCCTGTAAGATCCGGCATTAAATTTTGTTTATTATCAGCGGTAAAAACATTCCTGCTTTCAACTGATTTACTGCCGTTCTTTATTTCATTATGAACAAAATCATAGTCGGATTTCTGGTTTTCATTAACTGCAATTTTTATATCAGTACTTGGTTTCGGATCATCGTATTTTCCTTTTTCGAGCTCATAAATTCTAGTTAAAATATTCTTAAATACTGGGGCCGAAACCAATCCACCATAATAATGTCCTTTTGGTTTACTTATTAACACATAACAAACTATAGCAGGATTTTCCGCCGGATAGAATCCAATAAATGAAGAATAATAATGATTGTTGGAATATTTACCATCCACAATAATTTTTGAAGTACCTGTCTTACCTCCAATTGAAAGCGACTCAATTTTTGCCTGACTTCCTGTTCCCTTTTCTACAGCTCCGAGTAATAAGCTTCGCATTCTTTCAGATGTCTTTTCCGATATGACTCTTCTGACTTCCACTGGAGAAAATTCTCTGACGGTATTTCCATTTTTATCAACTTGTCTTTTAACGATCTGCGGTTCATAAAGAATTCCGCCATTTACAATAGCACAAAAAGCATTAGTGAGCTGAAGTGGAGTAACAGAGATACTATATCCGAATGACATATATGTTTTTGTCTGTTTTGTCCACTTATCAAGGTCTAAAAGTTTTCCAGTCACTTCGCCAGGTAATGAGATAGAAGTAAAAGTTCCAAATCCGAAGCTTCTTACATACTGATAAAATTTTTCATCGCTCATCCGATGGATCAATTTCGCTGTGCCTATGTTACTTGATTCTTCCATAATTTCTCGGACCGTCAGCGATTCAAATTTATGCGTATCCCTGATGTAGTTATTCCTGAATTTATAGACACCATTCTCAACATTAATACGTTCGGATTCAACGCAAGCTTTATCTTCAAGAAGTGCAGCAAAAGTAATTGCTTTGAAAGTAGAACCTGGTTCGTATGAATCTGTAATTGCACGATTTTTTCTTTCAAAGTCACTGTACTTCCAAAAATAATTCGGATCATAGTCGCTGATATTTGCCATCGCAAGTAGTTCACCAGAATTTGGATTCATAATTATGCATGTAGCAGTTTCACCAGAATTTAACTTCAAACTTTGCTTAAGCTCTTCTTCAGCAATTGTCTGATATCGTTTATCGATTGTAAGATAGACATCATCGCCAGGTACGGAAGGTCTGGTTTGCTTTTCAGAAATCGATATGATATCACCCATTGCATTACGCTCAACCATTCTAAAACCATCTTTACCCCTTAACACATTATCAAAACTCTTTGAGATTCCGTTTACACCTTTATAATCATTATCTACATAACCAAGTATATGAGAAGCAAGTGAGCCATAATGAAATACGCTTACGGGTTCTTCAACATAAAAGAAGGCAGGATTTTTATATTCGAAAAGATCCAAGGATTTTTCAAAAGGAACTTTTTTCTCAAGACAAATTGTCTTTCCACTGGTTCTCAGTAGTTTCGAATAATGAAGTTTACTCTTCCCCATGACTTTTGAAAACATTTTAGCAAGTTTGTCTTTCTCAGATACAGGTAGCATTCGAAGGTCAACATAAAATGAGTAGTCATTTCGATTATATACGAGCAAAACATCATTTCGGTCATAAATAAAACCGCGGTCTGCCTTTACAGTCTGAGTATTCGTCTGCTGTCGCTTTGCAAAGTAACTAAGCTCATCACTCCTGATGATCTGAAGATTTACCAGCCTGAACACAAGTGCACTAAAAATTAGTACAACAATAATCAATATCAGCAGCACTCGTGAATTATTCATTACTGTTCAATACATTTTCAGATAAGTGGGCAATATCTTCGCTAGATAAAATTACTACCCTGGTTGGATCAGAACCGGCATCGACCAAACCAAGTTCATTCATTGCATATTTTTTAATAACGTCCTCAGCAGTAAGCATTTGATAATTAGCCTTCAAACCAACCGATTGAGTTTTTTCTGTTTTGATTTGATATTCCATTTGAGCAATTTCTCTTTGCAACTCCTCATATTTCAAACGAAGTCCCTGTGAAATGAGCACAATGAGTGTTATCAAAACCAGTAGAGTGGTAATAATAATTATTAAAGGTTTAGAACTTTTTTTCATACTCTTTCTGCAACTCTTAATTTTGCGCTGCGAGCTCTTCTATTATTTGTTAATTCTATTTCCGAAGGAGTTATCGGTTTTTTTGAGATAATATTTAATCGTTTCATTTTGCCACATGTACAAATCGGTGAATCGGGAGGACAAACACAACTTAAACTTTCATACTTAAAAAATTCTTTTACTATTCTGTCTTCCAGTGAATGGTAACTGATAACAACCAATCTGCCTCCTTTTCTTAATACAGGCACAGAATTATTAAGAAACGACTTTAATGCACCAAGCTCATCATTCACGTAAATTCTCAAAGCCTGAAAAACGCGTGACAATGTCTTCGTTAAATATTTTGGATTTGTCACTGATGAAATTATTTTTTTAAGTTCATCAGTGGTTTCAATCTTTTTTACTTTCCTTGCTTCGGAAATCTGACGAGCTATCTTCCTGGAATTTTTCTCTTCACCATATTCAAAAATTACATTTGCAATCTTTTCTTCTGATTCGTAGTTAATAAAATCCGCAGCAGTTTTTCGCAAGCTTTTATCTAATCGGAGATCCAGAATCGAATTGATGCTGTAAGAAAAACCCGCTGCGGCATTATCCAGTTGAAAAGAAGAAACTCCAAGATCTGCCAAAATTCCATCAAAGAACTCCAACGATTCTATCTTAGCAATTACATCTATTTGCGAAAAGTTAAAGTTGTAAAGTTTAATTCTATCCTCACCTTTAAATTTTTCTTTACAATATTTAAAAGCATTCAAATCAACATCAGTGGAAACAACGCTACCCTTTTTATTCAGTCTGTTAAATATTTCTAAAGTGTGTCCGCCAAATCCTAATGTCCCTTCGAAATAAACACCATCTTTTTTTGTAATCAGAAACTCAACGCTCTCATTCAATAAAACAGGTGTATGAGCCTGAGTCATCAATCAGTCATAACTTTTGCAGCAATCTCTTCATAAGAAAGCGGAGATTGCTTTAAGTATTCATCATAAATTTTTGGATTCCAGACTTCAATCTTTCTGAGTGCACCTATTATCAAAACTTCCTTTTCAATTTTAGCATAGTCAATAAGCATTTGTGGAACTAGTATCCTTGATTGTGAATCCATGATATCTTCGTGAGCATATTGGACGAACATTCTTATAAATCTCAGATCATCAGGCTGGAACTGATTTAGTTTTAAAAGTTTATCTTCAATTTTTTGCCATTCATCAAGTGGGTACAAATCGATGCAGCTTGATAACCCTTTCGTCATCACTATTGTATCGTTTGCATCTGGCGAAATGTGTTTGCGTAACTTTGCCGGAATGCTTATTCTGCTTTTAGAATCTATTGAATATGTGTACTGACCTTTGAACAAATCATTTCCATTATTTGGGATTTTTCACCACTTTTCCCCACTGCACCCCGAAAATAATGGAAAATTTTACTTAAAGTCAAGAAGAATTTTAAAAAATCCCATTTCTAGGGATTTATTTTTTTGGAGGCCTAGCCATGGCTCTGAGCATCGTGTAGCGTGTAAGGTTGGTTTTTGTAGATCACTTGCATCATAAACTCCTCATTTACATAGTCGGATAACTTGAGAATTTCTCCGACTATTTATAACATCTTCAATTTATCTAATGAAATTAATTCTGAGCCAACTGCCGGAATCGAACCGGCGACCTGCTCATTACGAATGAGCTGCTCTACCAGCTGAGCTAAGTTGGCCGAATAAAAATCCATAGCTTCAATTAAGAGCTTAAGAAATATTCTATCTTAATTTCTTTTTATGTCTATTCTTTCTCAGTCTCTTTTTTCTTTTGTGAGTTGACATTTTATGACGTTTTCTTTTTCTTCCACAAGGCATTTGATTTTCCTATTAGTTACTTAATTAATGTGATGTTAATAATTCCTGTGCTCTTTTTCCTGCTTCCGAGTTTGGATCTAATTCTGCAGCTTTTTTAAACCATTCTTTTGAAGCCTCAAGGTTTCTGGCTGCGAGATTAACGATTCCAAGATTAAGATGAGCAATTTGATGCTTTGGCTGATATTTAAGTGCAGTTTCCATTTCATTTATTGCAGTTGTATTGTCACCCAGGTTATAATAGCAGATAGCCATATCAACACGATTATCTGCATTTTCCGGGTCCTTGGCTAGATACTTTTTATAGTTAGCAATTGCTTTCTCATAAAGACCTGCATCCTGTTGTAAATGCGCAAGGTGTAAAGTTGATTCCAGATCATCTGGATTTGCAGTCACTGCTGTCTCAAGCTTATTGATCTCCTCCATATTTGCAAGGCTAACGCCTGAATTTGAAGTCTGATCACTCATCTGTGTAACGTTTGTCTTAACTTCAGAATCGAATACTCCCGAGATTATTAGCGCAAGAATAAAAATCACGACAATTGCTGATGAGATCATTAATATTTTTTTGTTATCAAGAACCTTTTCTCCACTCTCTATTTTTTTGTTACCGGCATTTTTCTGAACATTTTTTTTTGCATCCTGCTTTGCTGAAACTTGTTTCTTACTCTTATTTCCATTCAAAATAATTCCACAGCTAAAACAAACTGAGTGATTAGTTGAATTTTCCTCGCCACAATTTTTGCAAATAATGATTTCATCTTCGCTAGCAGCAACTTCTCTTGAAGATGGCGCAACTAATTTGATTTGGCTCCCACAGTTTGGACAAAACTTAAATTCCCCTTCAATCTTAAATCCGCATTCAGCACAATAATTCACTGTTTCCTATCTCCGATTTTTTTCCAACATACCAACGTTGACAAGTTCTTTAAAATCTTTTGAAAACTTAAACGTGGGGACATAATGTTCCGGTACAAAAACGGATTCACCTGTTTTCGGATTCCTCGCCTGACGAGCATTTTTCTTTTTTACTCTGTAGCTTCCAAAGCCTCTGATCTCGATGCCTTTACCTTCTTTAAGCGCTTCAATAACAGTTTTCAGAAATCCTTCAACGATAGCTTCGGTTTCCAGTTTTGTTAGTCCGGTCCCGGCTGCAACCTTATCAACAATGTCAGCCTTCGTCATCCAATTCACCTTTAAGTTATTTGTTAATTAAAAAGTATTAGAAATCAGGATGTTAAAGTAAGCAAGTTTAGCTGTAAAATCAATAAAAATAGTTAGTTACGGAAATGAGTTTGTCCTAGAACTAGACTTTTAATTGTAGTCGTAAACTTTTGACTGCGATTATGGCTTAGATTAGCTGATGTAAAGATTGCAACGACCAGTTTCCAGACCAGATAAATATCGTGACATTGACCAATTAAGGTCTTTGACAGTAGTTGCAAATCATTTACAAAATGCTCAGGATTTATTAAATTTTGAATAAATTGTAATGAATTATGGAAATTACTCTTTACATAAAGAATATGGTCTGTCATCGATGTATAAAAGTTGTAAAAGATGAATTGACCAGACTGGGTTACGAAGTGTCTAAAATAGAGCTGGGGGAAGCGCTGATTAAATCATCCGAAAAATCATTTGATATGAGCGAGATAAGGAAATTACTAGTTGAGAATGGTTTTGATTTGGTTGATGATAAAAATTCAAAACTGATTGAAAAAATTAAAGTTCTGATTATTGAAAAAATACATCATCAAAATGACAATCTTGAAAATTTTAGTTTCTCCAAATATTTGTCTAACGAATTGGGTGTGAATTACAGTCACCTCAGTTCTATCTTTTCATCTTGCGAAGGCATTACTATTGAGAAGTTTATCATAAAACAAAAAATCGAAAAAGTAAAAGAACTATTGACTTACGATGAATTAACTTTAAGTGAAATTTCGTATAGTCTTGGGTACAGTAGTGTGCAGCATCTTTCTAATCAATTCAGACAAATTACAGGACTTAATCCATCTTATTTTAAAAAACTTAAAGAACATAAACGAAATCCTCTTGATAAAATAAATAAAGCATAAATAATCTGTAACATTTAACCTGTATTTTGTAACGCAAGTCTCTCCTCTTTACCCTAGTTTAACATCGTTAATTAACTCTACAAATATCTCAAGGGACTCTAATGAATATAACATTAAAGA
>CAZLJI010000027.1:0-13103 GCA_964559565.1 uncultured Ignavibacteriaceae bacterium
GTCATTTCCAAGTTAGTCTCAATCATAACTTATCTATAGCTCCATTACTAATTAACACCTGGCTGCTTTGGTCTCACAGTAGCAGTCTCGGCGGATACCAGTGTTAATGCAATCATAATTACCATTATTATCATCGCAATCATAACCTGTATAATTTCTATTAAATTTTTTAAACGATAAACTGTTTCGCTCTCATAGTAATTTGCCAATTGTAACGCAGTGTTCTTAATCGTACCTGACTCTTCACCTGAGTGGATTCTGGATATAGCTGTTTCCGTAAACACTCCCGTTGCTGCAAAAGCATCAGTTACTCCAACTCCTTTTTTAAGCATAAGTGGAATCGCAACAGATTTAATTCGATCTTCAAAATAGGCATTACCTGTTGCTTCAGCTGCAATTCTTATCGGCTCAATGCTTTCAGCAGATCCATGATATAGTGTATAAAACACTCGACAGAATACTTCAATCAATGTTTTATGAACCAGTGATCCAAGAATTGGTATTTTTAGAATATATTGATCAAAAAGATATTTTCCCTTAGTTGTTCTGCTGAATTGAAATAATAAAATCGGGGGAAGAAGTATGACTACAGCAATTGGGATTGGGTTTGCTATAAGAAAGTCACTTACTGCTAACGTGAATGCAGTCATTGGTGGAAGTTCAATACCGAAGCGGACGAACAATTTTGCTGTCTCGGGGAAAATATATCCAACGTAAAACAATACAGCTACAAACAAAACGAATAACGTAACCATTGGTGTAATTAGTGCGCTTCGCAAACTTTTTCTGAATTCCTGTTGTCTCTCAAGAAACTTTGCTGTGGCTCTGTAAATTTCAGTCATATTACCACTCTTTGAGGCAAGACCTAACATGTAAGCAGTAAACTTTCCAAATACATGCTGATATTTTAAAAATGTTGCTTCAGAATCAGCACCTTTTCTTAAATCATTACTAATTTCTTTCAATGTGTTTCTCAACGTGGCATTCTGTGTATCATTAATAAGTAGGGTCAGTATCTCACCAAAGTTTAGTTTTTGTTCAAGAAGTTCTGCGCTGATTTTTACATACGTCACTATTTCAGAATGAGGAGGCTTTGATTGAAAATCAAATAACTTTTTATTGATGGACAGAACTTTGTATCCAAGCCTGGCTAAGGCTTCTTCAACTTCCTTTTTACTGAAAGCTTTTTGTTCTCCACTGAGTGGTTTCTCATTACCTTTACGGATCCTATAAATGTAAGTCGATTTTTTCTGAACTTCGCTAAGTTTTAGCTTATTCTTTTCAGCAAGTTTTTGAATTTTTTTCTTTCCCTCTGCATTAGTATTCGCAGTAACAGTACCGGTTATGGTCTGACCGTTTAATTTTTGTGCAGTAAATTTATACTCAACCATTTATGACTCTATTTTTTGATGATATGAAAGTTTATTTGTTGCCGTCAAATTTGGTTCCGAAATTTTGCTTTATTTTTCACATAAATATTAACATTCCATCATAATCTAGAACCTCAATTCAAGTAAGAAAGGACGATAAAAGTAAAAAATACTCTAAATATTCTTTTTTGAATTTAGGTGGAGAGTGATTGAAGGCTTCGACATCTAATAGAATAATTTTAACGGGATGTTAAAACACTTTGTTCCCTGCCGGTTTTGCGATCAGGAATAATTCCACTATAAAATAAAAAAAGGCTGTAAAAGTTACTTTTACAGCCTTATTAAAGTAAGCTGCTACTGCTTACTTAGAGATACTGTTATGGGAGTACTTCAGTTACAATTGTTGTTGCTGTTACAGTAGTTTCAACAGTCCAATCATATTCATGCGGTGTACCGGTTATTACAACATCAGCAGCTGTTGGTGCTGCGGTATATAAACCATACGCTGTTGAATCTAATCCACCGGGAACTCCAGTACCAGGAAGTATCCAACCTGTAAAGCTATTTCCGCCGCCGCCCATTGAGGTTGGTTTCTTATAATATTGCTGTGCCATAGCACCGAGGTTGGTACAATCTGATACTACGCCGTCTTTTGTTGATTCTTCTGCATTGGCATTAAATAAATTAATACCTACGACTACTGCGATACCAACTATGATAACGCCAAGTACGATTAAGAGAAGTTGTTGCTGACCCATTATTTACTCCTTTGTTTATTGAGAATTTAGTTAGTTAGTTGTTTTGAATTTGAGCTAATTAATAATTTCTGTAAAAATTTCGTCTGGTCTTACTGTTGTTTCAACCTTTATTGAATCCGTATCTGTTATCGCTTCACTTCCTGTGCCAGTTATTACAACTTCCGTTGCACTCACAACTGCCCGCATAAAATTACCATTGAAAGTTTGAACCATTTGAGGTGGGATTTCCCAACCCGTGAAAGATCTTCCTCCACCTCCCATAGCTTGCGGCTTCTTGTAATATTGAATTGCCATTGTAGCAAGGCTTGTTGTTTCTTCAATTAAGAGATCTCGCTTCGACTCTATAGCATTGCTTCTAAATAGTTGAATTGAGATTGCTATCGCAAGTCCGACTATTATTATCGCCAATACTATCATTAAAAGTTGTTGCTGACCCACTGCTTAAATTCCTTTTTAATTTTTTCAAACTATGTTCGAAAAAATATGCCAAGCCAATGAAAGCCCGGTTTCTTCATATTTTTTAAGCAAAATTGACGTTATTTATGACGTGGGTAAGAATTACAAGTAACTATTTCAATTTAGGTTGTAGTGGGAAGTATAAAACCATTGTTGGGATTTTCTTTAAAACGTCAACCGTCCATTCTGCCGCTTAGCATTTAAATCGATAACAAGACATTTTAATTTCGGTAACTATTTCTAAACTAATTTATTTGTTCCTTGAAATTATGCTCCAATAAAATTGTGGAGCAATTATTACTAGAATTGTTGGTAATTCTGACAAAAGCCATGAGAGCTTTATATAATTTTATTTTTAGCAGGTAGTTCGTTGGGAAATTTTACTTCAAGAAAAGGCGTTTTATGTGTTAGTCTTTGAAAACCAAATCGGAGAAATTTTCTACATAATAGCGGTAAAAAAGTTTAGTCCTTGATCTTTATATGCAGTTCTTTCAACTGTTCTTCACTTACCGGGGATGGACATTCATCCATTAACGACACTGCGCTTGCAGTTTTGGGGAATGCAATAGTATCCCGGATAGAATCAACACCAGCAAATAACATTACCATTCTATCAAAACCGAAAGCAATTCCGCCGTGCGGTGGTGCGCCGTATTTAAATGCATTCATTAAAAATCCGAATTTTTGCTGAGCTTCTTCATCGCTGATTCCAAGCACTTTAAACATTCTTGACTGAAGTTCAGAATTGTGAATTCTTATACTGCCACCTGCTATTTCATTCCCGTTCAGCACGAGATCATAAGCCTGAGCTTTTATGCTTCCGGGATCTTTTTCCAGCAAATCAATCTCTTCCAATTTGGGGGAAGTAAACGGATGATGCATAGCATAAAATCTTTTTGACTCTCCATCCCATTCAAATAAAGGAAAATCTGTTACCCATAAAAGTGATGGTGGAGTTTCTGGCTTAATCAGTTCCAGTCTTTTTGCTAACTCCAGCCTTAACGAGCCCATCTGGTTTAGCGTGGAGTTTTTATTGCCGGCTAAGATGAGAATCAGATCATTTGGTTTAGCTTTAAGTTCTGATAAAAGGTTGACCTTTTCTTCATCGCTTAAAAATTTAGCTGTTGGTGATTCAATCCCCGCTTCCTGAATTTTAAACCAAACAAGTCCTTTTGCACCCAGACCTTTTACTAAATTAGTCAACCCATCAATTTGGTTTCTACTGAAGGATGCACAACCCGGGGCAACTATTCCCGTTACGATTCCTTTTGCATGTATAGCATCTCGGAAAATTTTAAATTCAGAATTACGAAATACTTCATTTAAAGTATGCAGTTCAAAGCCAAATCTAAGATCGGGCTTATCACTTCCGTATTTTGTCATTGCTTCTACAAAAGAAAGTCGCAGTATTGGCGAAGACAAATCAATATTCCAGACATTTTTGAAGAGCAGTTTCATCAGTTCTTCAACAATGTTGAATATCTGTTCTTGAGTTATGAAAGACATTTCCACATCAATTTGAGTAAATTCCGGCTGTCGATCTGCTCGCAGATCTTCATCTCTGAAACATTTTACAATCTGGAAGTACCTATCAAAACCAGAAACCATCAGCAGCTGCTTATATTGCTGCGGTGATTGAGGAAGAGCATAGAACTTCCCTTTATGAACTCTGCTTGGTACAAGATAATCACGTGCGCCTTCAGGAGTGCTTTTCATCAGCACAGGTGTTTCAATTTCAATAAAATTATTCTCGTCAAAATATTTTCGAACTAGCTGATACATTCTATGTCGAAGGAGTAAAACTTTCTGAAGTGCCGGTCTTCTTAAATCAAGGTATCTGTATTTCAATTTTAAATCTTCAAACGCATCTGTTTCATCTTTAATTGCGAATGGAGGTGTTTCTGCTTCATTAAGAATTATTAATTTATCAGCGAGCACATCTACAGTGCCGGTTTCCAATTCTTTATTAACAGCATCTTCAGGTCTTTTTCTTACTATTCCTTCAACTGAAATTACAAATTCGCTTCTTAACTTTTTGGCCAGTTCATAAGCTTCTTTATTGGTGTCGGGCTCAAAGACTACCTGTGTAATGCCATATCTATCTCTCAACCAGATAAATATTAACCCGCCAAGGTCTCTCCTTCTATCTACCCATCCATTTAAGATGACTTTCTCACCAAAATTTTGTTCTCTTAGCTCGCCGCAAGTATTCGTTCGTATATTAAATTTCATAAAATTTTCCGTGATAATCGATTATAGAGAGCGAAAATTAATCATTCAAATCAGTGTAACCAAATAAATTAACTGAACGTGAAAAGACCCGAGAAGAAAACTTTTATATATAATATTGCCTTCTCAAACACTTCATTTATTTGTAATTTTCTATCATGAACACAGTTGAATTAATTAAAAAGAAAAGAGATGGCAAAGCTTTTACTAATGATGAAATAAGCTTTCTGATCAATCATTATACAAAAGGCAAAATCCCCGACTACCAGTTCTCTGCCCTCCTGATGGCCATTCTTTTAAAAGGAATGAATCCAACAGAAACCGCTGCTTTGACTAATTCAATGTTGAACAGTGGAAAAATTATTGATCTGTCCGCTTTGAGTGGACAAAAAATCGATAAACACTCTACCGGTGGAGTTGGAGATAAAACATCATTAATAATAGCTCCGATTGTTGCATCGGCGGGTGTTTATGTACCAATGATTTCCGGAAGAGGGCTTGGACATACAGGCGGAACTCTTGATAAGCTTGAATCAATTCCAGGATTCAGAACTAATTTAAGTTTATCTGAATCAAAAAAAGTTTTAAAGAAATGTGGTGCCGTATTGATTGGGCAGACTAAAGAAATTGCCCCCGCCGATAAATTTATTTATTCACTCAGAGATGTAACTGCAACTGTTGAATCAATTCCTCTGATCACAGCGAGTATAATGAGTAAAAAACTTGCTGAGGGAATTGATGGACTGGTACTCGATATTAAAACCGGCAGTGGTGCTTTTATGAAGAGTCTGAAGGATTCAATCAAACTAGCCAACTCATTAATTAAAACTGCCAAGTCATTCGACAAAGAAGTAATTGCATTTATCACGGATATGAATCAGCCATTAGGTAATTACATCGGTAACTGGCTGGAAGTTTATGAATCAATACAGTTACTTCAAGGAAAAATCAAAAATGATTTGTATTTCTTGTCTGTTAAACTTGCCGGTGCGATGCTTTATCTCTGCAAAAAAGCAAAATCACCTGAAGAGGGCGTACGTATTGCTAAACAAAAAATTGAAAATGGAGAAGCATTCAAAAAGTTTTTAGAGATTGTGGAACTTCAGGGCGGGAATGTGAGTTATATTATTAATCCCGAGAAATATCCCAAGTCTAAAATTGTGAAAAAAGTAATGTCACAAAAAAATGGTTTTGTAAGCGAGATAGATACTTATCAGATAGGTATGGCATCTCTGGAACTTGGTGCTGGCAGAAGGACTAAAGATGATGTGATAGATCATAAAGCAGGGATTATTTTTTATAGAAGGATCGGTGACTATGTCAAAAAAGGTGAAGTCATTTGTGAGCTTCATTCAGATTCTAAATCAAAAATAAACTCTTCTGAACAAATGATAGCTGGATCGATAAAATTTTCAACGACAAGGCCGGCTTTACCAAAGCTGATTATAAAAGTTATCTGGTAAAAAGCGAAATTAATTTATTAATCATATTAAAGGAGAGTACAGTTATGTTATTTATCATTGCTTTGATTGCCGCAGTCGTTGCCTTTTTTGTTTACAAGAATGCAAAAAAGAGATTTCAAAAATCCGAGGCTACTTTTGCAATATTGGGATTTATTATTGCATTACTAATTGCATTATTACAAATCTTTACAATTATACCCGCTGGACACACCGGTGTTATAGACTTTCTCGGTTATGTAAGTGATAACACTCTTAAACCTGGTGTAAACATGGTTAACCCAATGGCTAACGTTGAAAAGATGAGCATAAAAACTCAGGAGCTTAAAGAGTTGATGAACGTACCATCACAAGAGGGATTGAGCGTCGAATTAGAGATTAGCTTATTGTATAAACTGGATTCGGAAAGAGCAAATGAAATTTATAAAACAGTAGGACCCAACTATGTTGAAATTATCTTAACCCCCCAGTTTAGGTCTGTCGTACGTGGTGTAACCGCGCGTTATGAAGCCAAGGCACTCTATACAGCTTCAAGAGAAAAACTGGCAGGTGAGATTGTTAGTGAATTGGAGAAGCTGGTTGGTCCCCGGGGCATTACTGTTGAACAAGCTGCTCTAAGACAAATAAAGCTCCCTTCCCGCTTAACTCAATCTATCGAAGAAAAATTACAGGCAGAACAGGAGAGCCAGAGAATGGCATTTATCTTATTAAAGGAGACACAGGAAGCTGACCGGAAGCGCATCGAAGCAAAAGGTATTGCTGATTTTCAGGATATAGTTTCGAAGGGAATTAGTGACCAACTGTTAAAATGGAAAGGAATTGAAGCGACTGAAAAGCTCGCAAATTCGCAAAATTCAAAAGTTGTGATCATCGGGTCAGGTAAAGATGGGCTTCCAATTATTTTAGGTTCTGATAAGTAATTTGTCAAGTGTTAGCAAAATTGCTTTGTTCTGGTAGGATTCTATTCGTATTTTTGAACTCACAAGTCAGAAAAACGAATAGACAAAAATGATATCAGGCATACATACTATTAATACGCTACTGCCAATCTTCTACTTTGTTACTTTGGCAGCATATTTTTACGACTTTTTAAAGGGGGAAAAAAAGCTGGTAAATGCAAAACGGGTTTTTTTATTTATCACTCTTTTCCTTCATCTAATTTACATAGTGCTTCGAACAATCGCCTTCGATCATCCACCGATAACAAATGTATTCGAAATATTTACTATCCTCGCTATCACTATCAGCTTTTCATATTTTCTTGTGGAATTAATTTCAGATATTCGCGGCACTGGACCTTTTATAATAATTCTACCATTAATATTTCAATTAATATCTACTCTATTCATTCAGGATTTAACTGAGGTTAGAGATGTTCTTAGAAGTAATCTTCTCGGAATACATGTAATTAGTGCATTGTTGGGATATTCGGGCTTTACAATTTCAGCAGTCTACGGATTTCTTTATCTGGTTCTATATAAAGATATAAAGCTGAATAAGTTTGGTTTAATTTTCAATCGCCTTCCAAATCTTGAAGTGTTGGAAAGGTTAAGTCTTTACTCTGCAGTAATTGGATTTATTGCTTTAACTATTGCGATAATAATAGGAATTATCTGGTTGCCAATAGCCTTCCCTAAATTTTCTTTTCTTGATCCGAAACTAGTGGGCTCAACTTTGGTTTGGCTTCTTTATGCTGCAGGTATAACAAGCAAAGTACTTGGCAAATGGCGTGGTAAAAAACTTGTTATCCTTTCAATATCCGGATTCATTGTTGCAATCATTTCAACAATTCTTTCAAACTTTTTAGCACAAAGTTTTCATTCCTTCTATTAAGAGTTTATGAATTTAATTGCAATATCGATAAACCACAGAACTGCATCTGTTGACTTGAGAGAAGCAGTTCATCTTAAGGAGGATGAAATTCGCCCATTCATTAATCTTGCAAAAGAAAACCAGATTAAAGAGGGATTGGTTTTATCAACATGTAATCGGACTGAAATATTCGGCATTCCAAACAGCACAGAAACAAACCATGAAAATTTTCAAAGTCTTCTCTTAAACTTTAAGCCATCTCAAAACATTACCGAACAGCATTTTCAAAAATATGTTTCGCGAGATGCAATTAAGCATTTGTTTTCAGTTGCAACCGGAATTGATTCTTTGCTAATCGGTGATAACCAGGTATTTAAACAGGTTAAGGACTCTTTTCAAATTGCTGAAGAGACACAGTTTGCCGGTTATATCATGCACAGAATTTTTGATGCTGCAATTAGAACCGGGAAAAGAGCAATTTCCGAAACTTCAATAAGTGAAGGAGCTGTAACAGTAAGTTATGCTGCTGTTCAATTAACGGAAAAGATTTTCTCAAACCTGAGTAAGAAATCAGCGCTGGTTATTGGTACTGGAGAAACAGGAGAGATAGCCGCAAAACATCTTTCAGAAAAAGGAATCGGTAGTCTTTCTGTAACAAACAGGACTCAGGAAAAAGCGGAGAAGCTTGCTGAAAAATTAAATGCAAAAGTAATTCCGTTCACCGAGTTCCGGGAATCAATTTACAAATTCGATATAATTATTAGTGCTACTGCTTCGCCGGAAATACTGGTTCGGAAAGATGATGTTAAAAATGCCTTGAAGAAGAGAAGCAACAATCCAATGATATTGATGGATATTGCTGTTCCCCGTGATATTGATCCGGAAACAAAAAAAATTGATTATGTATTCTATCACGATCTCGATTCGTTAAACATAATAGTTGAGCAAAATCTTGCTAAGAGAAAATCAGAAATTCCAAAAGTTGAAAAAATTATTGAAGAAGAGCTGGATAATTTCTGGGAATGGTACAACTCGCTGCAGGCGGCTCCGGCGATAAAGGATCTTCGGGATTTCTTTGAGGAAATTCGAAATGAAGAAGTCGAGAGAAATAAAAATAAATTTTCATCTGAAGATCAGGAGAAGCTTGATATTGTTACAAAAAGAATTATAAATAAAATTCTCCACCATCCAACTATAGAACTTCGGAAAGCAGATGATTCAACCGGTTCGGGTGATTCAGCAACTAAAATTGGAATAATAAGAGATCTTTTTGGAATCAATCCAAGAAAAAATTTAGATAAAGATTAGGACACCATTTTGAAACAAAAAATTATTATCGGTTCAAGGGGAAGCGAACTTGCACTCTGGCAGGCAAACTTTGTGAAAAGAGAACTTGAGAAGAAAAACAAGCACGTCCTGGTAGAAATAAAGATTATAAAAACCAAAGGAGACAAAATCCTTGACGTCGCTCTTTCAAAAATTGGCGATAAGAGTTTATTCACTAAAGAACTGGAGATAGAGCTCCTCAACAAAAATATTGATCTGGCGGTCCATAGTCTAAAAGATTTGCAGACTGTAATTCCAAAGGGATTAAAACTTACCGCAGTTAGTAAACGGCATAATGTTCAGGACGTTCTTATCGCCCGGAAAAAAGGAACAACAATTTTTAATTTGCCTGATGGTGCAACAGTTGCAACTGGATCTTTAAGAAGAAGGTGTCAGCTTCTTCACGTTAGACCCGATCTAAATCTCGTCGAACTCAGAGGAAATGTCCCATCCAGAATAAAAAAATTTCATGAATCAGATTGGGATGCAATAATTCTCGCAAGAGCAGGCGTTGAACGATTAAAACTTAACAAACACATCTCATCAATAATTAAAACTGATGTAATGCTTCCTGCTGTCGGACAAGGAGCACTTGGAATCGAAACGAGGGCTGATAATAAAATTGTAAATGAAATTGTAAAATCGATCCATCATGAGAGTACACACAAAGCTGTTTTAGCTGAGCGAGCTTTACTAAAAGCTCTTGAAGGCGGATGTCAGGTTCCCATTGGTGCGTTTGCGGAAGTAAAGCAAAACGGATTGCATCTTGATGCATTAGTCGGTTCGCTTGATGGAATTATAACTTATAGAAAAAAAATTCGCGGCAGTAAAAGCCACCCTGAAACGGTTGGGAAGAAATTAGCTGATGACCTGTTAAAAGCAGGTGCTAAAATTATTTTAGATGAAATTTACAGAACCACGAGGGCAAAATGACAAATAAATTATTTATCAAAACTTCTCTTTTAATTTCAGCGCTAACTTTATTAATTATCGCTGCTGCTTTGACATCCTGCAAATGCAGAGCTTGCGAAGATCAGCAACAGGCAATTGTACCAATTGAAGTTTTGGCGAAAGCAGATTCATTTATAGTCGCATCTACTAGCAAAGATTTTTTTGACAAATACATTACCGCTGATTTTTACAGAACAAAGTACACTCCTCCCTACTATGAAATGGCGTATAAGTTTTTTATTCCCGAGAAACAGTATGTAGATGCAGTAATAAAATTTACTGTTGATTCGATTGGCAATGTGATAAAGAATCGGGACATAATTGGGATACCCAGATGTAAAAATTATCCCGAGGAATGCGACTTCAATATTGATGAACAAACAGCCAGACAAATTGCTGGCGATATGGAGCTTAAGGAAGGCATTCGAGACTGGGAGGCCGGTTTTCTCTGGGATTTTAAATTACATCGCTACGTCTGGAAAATATTATCAACACTTACAGAACTAGGGGAAGGTGATCATTACAAAGCCACCGGACAGGAAATGATAATTGATCCAAATACGGGAGAGGTGCTTTCCCTCAATGATTGGAGAATTAATTAAAATAAATTTTGTTGTCCAAGTAAGATGCGTCGTCAGTCTGAGCAGAGCCTGTCTGTCTACAAGGCAGTTCGAAGACTGACAAAATAATCGTAACAACACGCTTCGACTACGCTCAGCGTGACAATTGGTTTAAACAGTAAAAAAACGCAGTTTAATACTTTAATCATGTTAAAAGAAAAACGTGAAATAAAACGAGAGCGCAAAAAAGAAAAAATTCTTGAAGCTGCGGCCGAACTCTTTTCAAAAAAACATTACCACGAAGTTATGATGGACGATGTTGCAAAATTAATTTCAGTTGCGAAGGGAACTGTCTATAATTATTTCACTTCCAAGGAAGAACTCTATTTTACGATTATGCACACGAGGATGGAAAGTTTGCTTGCTCTTCTCAAACAAAAGATTGAATCGGAACAGAACAGCATTGATTCATTGCGTGCATTTGTGGTGCATCTTTACATGTTTATGATGAAACACCAAAAGTTCTTTTTAATTTACCAGAGAGAAACTCTCAACGGTAATAATTCCTTTTGCGGAGACCTGATCTCTCTTGAGAAACAGATGAAGCAGATGATAATGCAGATTATTTTAAGAGGAGAAAAAGAGGGTATTTTCAGAAAAGTTGATGAAGAATTTGCAATCAGTTTGATATTCGGAAGCATTTATGGGACGGTTCAAAGAGGAATTAATAGCAATTTGCAGAATGAGTCAGTCATTAAAGAAAAAGAGGAAATCTTTGACTTTGTTCTGCATGGTCTTTATTCAGGTTTCAATAATATTAAAGAGCTTCCATTAAAAGGCAAAACAATTGTAATAACCAGAACAATTGAGCAATCGCGTGAATCTGCTGCAGCATTAACTAATCTTGGAGCAAATGTTATTTTAGTTCCTACTCTCGAAATTGTTCCTCCTCCAGATTGGAGTAAATTTGATTCTGTGGTAGCTCACCCGGATAAAATTGATTTTATAATATTTACTTCTGTGCATGCTGTTCAGATGTTTTCTAAAAGATGCAAGGAAGTTGGAACTATTATTAATTATAACCGGATTAAAGTCGTAGCTGTTGGAAATAAAACTTCATCATACTGTCATAAAAATAATATCAGCGTCAATATTGTGCCGGAAAAGTTTAGTGCAGAAGGTGTGATTGAAGCATTATCAAAATATAATCTTAAGAATAAAATTGTGTTTATACCACGCTCTGCAATCGGCAGAGAAGAATTACCGCTTGGTTTAAAAGATCTCGGTGCTATAATTAAATCAGTTCCTGTTTATAATGTTGCTATTCCGTCCGGAGATAATTTGAAGTTAAGCCTTCAGCAATTAGACTCTTCGCGAATCGACCTTTTTATTTTTACAAGTCCCTCAACATTTGAAAATTTTTTACAAATAGCTGATATAAAAAATCCTTTTCAGTATTTCAGCAGATTTGATGTTGCAGCAATCGGTCCCACAACTAAAGAAGCAATTGAAGCGAAGAAAGTAAAGGTAAAAATCATGCCGGATGAATTCACAATAAATGGATTGATAAATAAAATAGTTAATTACTATAGTAACCACAAGGAGAAAATTTGAAATTACAGAATGACTTAATTTTAAGAGCTGCCAAAAGATTGCCAACTGAACGAACGCCAATCTGGATTATGCGACAAGCAGGAAGATATTTACCTGAGTACAGAGCAATTCGCACCAAACATGATTTTTTAACGATGTGCAAAACTCCCGAGCTTGCTGCTGAGGTTACAATTCAGCCGGTCGATATTATTGGTGTTGATGCAGCAATAATTTTTTCTGACATATTGGTTATACCCGAAGCAATGGGAATGCATCTGGAAATTAATGAAGGGAAAGGACCAGTCTTCACAAGTCCCATCAGATCAAAAGATGATGTTGCCAAGTTAAAAAATCCTGATCCAACAAAAGATTTAAAATATGTTCTGGACGCAATTTCACTAACCAAAAAAGAATTGAATGGAAGAGTCCCCGTAATTGGATTTGCCGGAGCACCTTGGACAATTCTTACATACATGGTTGAGGGTCAGGGATCAAAATCATTTTCTAAAGTGAAAAAACTTGTTTACGGCAATCCGGAACTTGCTCATAATCTTTTGGAAAAAATTACTAAAGCAACGGCCGCATATT
>CAZLJI010000027.1:13113-14139 GCA_964559565.1 uncultured Ignavibacteriaceae bacterium
ATAAAAGGAACATTTACATCAAACAAATAAAGGTCAAAATCTTTTTCAAAAGTTAAAAAATTGATTTATGGTAATCCTGAGTTAGCACATAATCTCCTTGATAAAATTACAAAAGCAACAGCGGCTTATTTGTCAGCTCAGATTGAAGCTGGCGCGAACCTCGTTCAAATTTTTGATACGTGGGCTGGAATTCTTTCTCCAAGAGATTACCAGGTTTTTGCAATGAGATATGTCCACCAGCTCATTGCTGAGATAAAAAGAAAGGATGAGCCTGTTATTTATTTTCCGAAAGGCGTTCATTACCTGATGCACGAACTAAAAGAGATTGGTGCTGATGCAATTAGTGTTGACTGGACACTCGAGCTCGAAAAAGTTAGAAGAAAAATGGGAGATAAAGTTGCAATCCAGGGAAATCTTGATCCAACTGTTCTTTATGCTGATCCATCTTTCATTAAAAGAGAAGCAAGAAAGGTTCTTGAATCTTTTGGAAAGGGACACGGACACATATTCAATCTTGGGCATGGTATTTTACCGGATATTGATCCCGAGAACGTAAAAGTGTTAGTTAATTATGTAAAGGAAGAGAGTGGGCAGTTTCACACTGCCAATTAACAATGAACAATTTATAATTAACAATTGGAATAATCAGTGAGAAACGCAGAAAATCCATTGGTTATAAAGAGTTTTGCTTATGCCATTCGTATTGTGAAGTGTTACAAATATTTAATTAAAAAGGACAAGTCACTTATTTCCTTATACAATCAGCTCCTTAGGTCTGGAACTTCGATTGGTGCTAATATTTCAGAATCGCAAGCTGCGGCCAGCAAGACAGACTTTAGAAATAAATTAAGGATAAGTTTAAAAGAAGCTTATGAGACTGAATATTGGTTAAAGTTATTTAATGAATCAGAAATTCTGGACAAGAAAGAATTTGAAAGTCTGTTAAATGATTGTGTGGAATTAATAAAACTGCTGACGTCAATTATTAAAAACATTAAGTTAAAAAGTTTTAAAATAATTAAATTT
>CAZLJI010000028.1:0-14060 GCA_964559565.1 uncultured Ignavibacteriaceae bacterium
GGAACCTTTTTTTGAATGTATCGAGTCTCTGCAGGAAGAACGAAGTTACGATCACGTAATTTTCACGACTCCCAAAGGAAGGATATTAAACCAGAAGATTGCAAATGATCTTTCTCTTTCAAAAAACTTACTTGTAATTGCAGGGCACTACAAAGAGGTTGATGATCGGGTCAGACAAAAGTTTGCTACAGATGAAATTTCAATAGGGAATTTTGTTCTTACCGGAGGCGAACTTCCTGCATTAATTATAATCGATGCAGTTGTGAGATTAATTCCGGGAGTATTAAATGACAGTGAAGCAGCACTTGATGATTCATTCCAGGATGGTGAAATAGTTGAAGCGCCTTATTTTACCAGACCTGCTGAATATAAGGGAATGAAAGTTCCTGAGATTCTTCTTTCTGGCAATGAAAAAGAAATTAAAAAATGGAAAGAAGAGCAATCAAAAATTTTAACAGAAAAATGGCGTGAAATTAATTCAGTCAAAGGTGCATAAGACCTTGGCTTAAAAGAAGGAGTAAATTATGGATAAAGTAAACAGTATATTAAAAGAAAAACCCCGCACCGATCTGCCTGAATTCAGAGCAGGCGATCACATAAAAGTTTATGTGAGCATTATCGAAGGTGACAAAGAAAGAATTCAGCCTTTTGAAGGCGACGTTATAAGTGTTCGTGGAAATGGACTCAACAAATCTTTTACCGTAAGAAAAATTTCGAGCGGCGTTGGGGTTGAAAGAATATTTCGTTTCAGCTCACCGAAGATTTCAAAGATTGATATTTTGAAGAAAGGTGATGTGAGAAGAGCTAAGTTGTATTACCTGCGTAACCTTTCCGGTAAAGCTGCTCGAATTAAGGATAAAAAGAGTCAATAATATTTTTTCTGCCGCCTTGAGGCGGCTTTTTTTATCCTATGAATACAAAATTTTATCTGCCCCGTAATATTTTTTCTCATATACTACTATCAGAAATAGAAGATAAATCAGAGCTTGACATCGAGTTTCTTCCTTCATCATTAATTTCAAAAAGATTAACTGACGATAATAATTCCGTCGGACTTATTCCAACAATGGACCTTTTAACCAGCAAAGATTTTTTTGTTTCTTCCGAAATTGGAATTTCTTTCGATGCCCTTCTTTCTAATGCTTACATCCATTTCAAGGAGGAGCAGGAAACAATTGATGAATTATTAATGAAAGGCGATGTTTCTTCCAACGAAGTAATTCTGAGCAAGATTCTGTTTAAAGAATTCTATGATGTTGAAATCAAAACAACCCTGTTAAACAAGGAAGTATCCGACTTCAAAGATAATCTCCTGATTATCGGAGATGAGAATTATGAAAAGGAATTGTTTCTGAATGGGCTTAGTTTCGCCGAGGAAATTATTGAACTCGTAAATGCACCTTATGTCAACTTCGTTCTATCGGGTAATTCAGAAGAAGTGCTAAAAAATATCAATTCAAAATATAAAAGCAACTTTGCGAATGGGCACGCAGATAGTTATGAAAATTTATTCCCCGCGTTTCCTCAAACCTCCCTCGATTTTCTTTCAGTCAACATCCAGCATCTTGTTTTTGATTTTGAAGAACAGGATAGGGAGGGCATAAATCAACTCCTTCAAATGCCTTATTTCCACGGAATGATTAAAGATATTATTGATGTGAAGTTTGTATGAAAAAAGGCGATTCCTAAAATCGCCTTTTTAATTCACATTGATTGAACAGAGGACTAAATCTCAACGTGGCTGACACTTATTACATTCGGATTTTCACTCATCTTCTTCAGCATATCGGCAGTTGCGGCATTCTTTAGTTTCATTGTGCAGCTTGCAGCAATACCGCCATCAAATATCACGTTTTCAATTTCTTCAACGTTTATATCACCCTGTCTGAGTACATCGAGAACACCTGCAAGTACACCAGGTTTATCGTAATGTTTAACAACGAGCTGATAGTGAGCATCTGTAATCTTTGCCCTGTTTACCCAGTGATCAATTACTCCGCTGTGGATGTAGTGATTAATAATATTTAATGTTTCTTCAGCAACTGCATCCTGCGCTTGCTCAGTCGAAGCACCAATGTGGTGTGTCACATAAATATTCGGATTGTTCTGCAGCTTCGATGTTACTTCTCCCGATTTAGCTTCAGGCTCACCTTTGAAAACATCACAAGCATAGCGAATATTTTTTTCTTTGATTGCTTCAAGAAGATCATCTTCAACAACAATATCCTGTCGTGATGTATTAATCAGATAAGCTCCGTTCTTCATATAGCTGAACATCTGTTTGTTGAATAAACCTTTTGTCTGCGGTGTTGCAGGAAGATGAATGCTTACAACATCGCATAGCGGAAGAAGCTGATCCATCTCACTAAAATCCTTTATTTGTACGCCCTCAATTCTTGTGATGTCTTTTCCATAAACATTCATTTCAAATGCAAGGGCTCTTCTTGCAACTTCTTTACCGATATTACCAACACCGATAAGGCCAAGTGTTTTTCCCTTTAAACCTTTTCCTTTTGAATACTTGTCTTTATTCCAAACATTCTTGTTAAAGTCACTCACGTTATCCGGAATAAATCTGTCGAGAGAAATCATTAACCCGATTGCAAGCTCTGCAACCGCAACTGCATTCATTCCGGGACAGTTGGTCACATAAATACCTTTTTTATTTGCCGCAGCAATATTGATGTTGTTAACACCTGAACCTGCACGGATTATAAGATTGAGCTTCTTTGAGCTGTTGATAGTCTCTTCATTAACGACAGTTGAACGAACAACAAGAATATCAACTTCCTTCGCTGCTTCAGGAAGATCTTTTTCTCCAAGTTTTGGCTGATAAATTACATCGAGGTCAAGATCTTTCATTTGCTGGATGTATTTCTCCGGAAATTTGTCGGCTACTAATACTTTTAGTTTCATATTTACTCCTCTATTTATGATTTACTGTCATGCTGAACTTGCCTGCCTGCCAGACAGGTTTCAGCATCTTAAATTTTTATGCTAAAGATTCCGAAACAAGCCTGCCTGACGGCAAGGTAGGTTCGGAATGTAAATTTATCTTCCTAAGGAATTCCCGGAAACGATTCCACAAATTTTATTTTTATATCTGCAAACGATTCAACTATCTTTACTTTAATATCCGGAAACGAATCAACAATCTGCCATTCTCCGCAATCTTCTGCGAACGATTCAACTATTTTTACCTTCAGATCGGGAAATGATTCAACAACCTGAACAGTTAGATCAGGGAACGATTCTACAAATTGTATCTTGCCAAAAAGCTTAATGCTGTTGAAGGTGCATTCATCTTCGTTAATTTCATCTTCTGATTGTGCTATCATAGTTGCTGAAAACAACACCAATTGTAAAAGAAAATAACGAAGATTATAAATTATTCGACTCATTGATATTTTGATACAGGTCAGTCTTCGACAAGCTCAGACTGACAACTTATGTCACACTGAGCATGTCGAAGTGTGACGATTTATTTTAACATTGGAATTTTAACATTCCACTTTTTAGCATTTTCAATCGCCTGCTCATAACCAGCATCTGCATGACGCATTACACCCATTCCAGGATCATAAGTTAAAACACGTTCCAATCTTTCCTCTGCTTCTTTCGTACCATCAGCAACAACCACCATTCCTGCATGAATTGATTTACCAATTCCAACTCCACCGCCGTGATGAACAGAAACCCAACTTGCACCACCGATTGCATTAAGTAGAGCGTTGAGGATCGGCCAATCAGCAATAGCATCACTTCCATCAATCATTGCTTCAGTCTCCCTGTTTGGTGATGCCACGGAACCGCAATCAAGATGATCTCTGCCAATCACAATAGGTGCTTTAACCTTTTTATCTGCTACAAGCTTATTAAAAATCTTACCCATCTTTGCACGCTCACCATAGCCGAGCCAGCAAATCCTCGCAGGCAATCCCTGGAAGTGAACTTTCTTTTGAGCCATATCAATCCAGTTGATGAGTGCCTTATTTTCAGGAAAAGTTTCTTTAACAGCTTTATCTGTTTCATAAATGTCATTTGGATCACCGGAAAGTGCAGCCCATCTGAAAGGACCTTTTCCATCGCAGAAAAGAGGACGAATAAATTCAGGAACAAATCCGGGAAAATCGAAAGCATTTGACACGCCATTTTCTTTTGCTTCACCACGGATGTTGTTACCATAGTCAAAAGTGATTGCACCGCGTTTCTGAAACTCAAGCATTGCTTCAACGTGCTTCACAACTGTCTGTCGTGAAAGTTTAATGTATCTATTCGGATCTGTTTTTCTGAGTTGGACCGCTTGTTCGAAGCTCATTCCCATTGGAACATAACCGTTGAGAACATCATGAGCAGAGGTCTGATCGGTTAAAACATTGGGAGTAATATTTCTTTTTAAGATTTCAGGAAGAACTTCACCGGCATTACCAACTAATCCAACTGAAAGTGCAATTCCTTTTGCTTTGGCATCAAGCACTTTGTTCAAGGCTTCGTCAATATTATCAGTAAGGAAATCGAGATAACCGGTATCAATCCTCTTTTGTGCACGTGAACGATCCACTTCAATCCCAAGAAAAGCAGCACCATTGAATGTGGCAGCAAGCGGTTGAGCTCCACCCATTCCACCAAGACCAGCAGTAAGTACAAATTTTCCTTTTAAAGTTCCATCAAAATATTTTCTTGCACATTCTGCAAAAGTTTCATAAGTGCCTTGAAGTATTCCCTGAGTTCCGATGTAAATCCAGCTTCCCGCAGTCATCTGTCCGTACATTGTTAAGCCAAGCTGCTCGAGTCTTCGGAATTCATCCCACGTTGCCCAGTCAGGTACAAGCATGGAATTTGATATTATCACTCGCGGTGCGTTTGTATGTGTTTTGAATATCCCAACCGGTTTGCCAGATTGAACTAAAAGTGTTTCATCATTCTCAAGTTTTTTTAATGAATCAATTATTGCTTTGAAAGCATCCCAGTTACGTGCAGCTTTTCCGCTTCCGCCGTAAACGACTAAGTCTTCTGGTCTTTCTGCAACATGAGGATCAAGGTTATTCATCAGCATACGCATTGCAGCTTCCTGAATCCATCCTTTGCAGCTTAAAGTTGTGCCAGTCGGTGCTTTAATAATTTTCATATCACTAGCTGTCATTTTTCATCCTTTAAAGTGATTTTCATAAATATCTGCATATTGCTTATAAAGCGATTTCATCAACCATTTTTTCAGAAACCAGCTTTTGTCCATCTGTTTTTTCAAGTAATCGATATTCTGCTTTATGTTGTTAGTGAGTCTTATCTTTTCATCCTTTGTGAACTTAATACTTTCTTCATTCCCATTTAACTTTTGCAAAATTGAATTGAATGCTTTTACCTCTCCAAAATATTTATCATCGCTGCCCATCTGTTTCAATGCCTGCTTGCAGAATGAAGACAGAAGTTTTTTTTCATTTTTGTTGAATTCGAAATTATAGTTTGTGAAAAGTTTTTTCATTTACCCTTTTCTATTTAATTGTGTAACTGATCCCGGACCTTTTGATATCCCGGTTTAATTATATCGTAAATGTAACGCAGCCTTTCCTTGTATGGAATGAAGGCAGATTTCATCGAGTTAATAGTAATTTTTTCTATTTCATCAAAAGTGAGCTTGAAATATTTCACAGCGGTTAAAAATTCCTGTGTCATATTAGTAGCGCTCATCAAGCGGTCGTCAGTATTTATTGTTACCCTGAATTTTTCCTTGAAAAAAATTCCAAATGGATGATTTTCAAGTTTATCTACAGCACCGGTGTGCAGGTTACTTAAAAGACAAATCTCCAGCGGAATTCGTTTATCAAGTACATATTGAGCAAGTTCACCGAAACTTACAACTTCACCGTTATCGTTAAGCACTATATCTTCAAGTAATCTGGTTGCGTGTCCTATCCTGTGTGCACCGCACCATTGAATAGCCTGCCAGATAGATTCTTTACCAAATGCTTCTCCGGCGTGAATAGTAATATTAAAATTGGAACGCTGAATAAACTGAAATGCATCAACGTGTTTCTTCGGCGGGTAGCCGCCTTCTTCACCGGCGAGGTCAAATCCGACAACTCCATCCTTTCTGAAATTAACTGCAAGTTCTGCTATCTCAAGAGTGTTTTTCATATTTCTCATTCCGCAGAGAATCAAACCGTAACCTACTCCAAAATCTTCTTTGCCTCTTTCTAATCCTGTCAACACAGCAGTGACGGTATCTTCAAGATATAAATCTTTATCTGTATGATAGACAGGCGCAAACCTGGTCTCAACATATGCGACTCCATCTGCTTTCATATCCTCCATCATTTCATAAGCAACTCTTTCAATTCCTTCTTTTGTCTGCATAACAGCTGTAGTGTGTTCAAAGCCTTTTAGAAATTCAACCAGGTTACCTTTGTTCGCCCCGATATGAAACCAATCGGCAAGTTCATCTTTATCCCTTGTTGGGAGTTTTTTATAATTCAAGTCGTCAGCCAGATCAATAATGGTTTGCGGTCTTAGACCTCCATCAAGATGATCATGCAGAAGAACTTTCGGAACAGAATTTATTATTTCTTTGGATATCAAAATTTTCTCAATTTTCTACTCAAAAATTACCCTTTTAAGCCCCCAAAATCAATTTAAACCGGCGTGCTGTGATTTTTATATATCTGTCTTTTAAGCAGAATAATTGTATTTTTGAAACACAAAATTCATCTGAAATTAACAATCAATAACTTTAATCATCCATAAGAATGGAGTTAATATGAAAAATTCCAAGCTGTTTGTTTTGGGAATGTTGTTTCTTGGATTAATGTTCCTTGGATTACAGTGTGCCTCAACAGAACTAACAAGTGCTAAACTTTATATTCAGCAAAAGAACTGGGATAAGGCTATCGAAACCCTTAATACAGAAGTAACAAAAAATCCACAGAGTGACGAAGGCTACTTTCTGCTCGGGACAGTGTACAGCGAGCAGGATAATATAGACAAAATGATGGAGTCGTTTGATAAATCACTTGCAATCAGTAATAAGTTTGCAAAGAATATTGAAGAGTACAAAGCTTTTCAGTGGGCAAATAATTTTAACCGTGGTGTTAGTCTCTTCCAGAGAGGAAATAAAGCTACTGATGAAGACAGTTCCAAAATGTATTTCGATATGGCAATTGACGCATACAACAAGGCGATTACACTCGAGCCTGATTCAGGCGAGACTTACAGAAATCTTGCTTTCGTTTATTTAACCACTGGCCAGACCGAAGAATCTATAACGCCTCTTACAAAGCTTGTTGAAATTGAGCAGGCTGAAGAAGGTTATCAATACCTTGGTGAAGTTTATTATACGCTTGGTGCTAATATTATGAATGATTTTAAATTCAGTAAAAACCCACAGGACAGCATTAAGGCAATGGGTTACTACGATAAATCAATCGTAACTCTTGAAGAGGGCTTAAAAAAATATCCTGAAAATTCTGAAATGCAGGTAGCACGCACAAGTGCTTATATCGGAGCTGGCAGAATAGCAGAGGCAATTTCGGCTTCCAAAATATTGGTTGAAAATGAACCGGATAATAAAATTTACCATTACAATTATGGTGTGCTACTTCTAAATTCAGAACAATATACTGAAGCAGAAGCACAGCTTCTCGAAGCTTTAAAGATTGATCCTGAATATGAAAATGCGATTTACAATCTTGGTGTTACCTATGTGAAGTGGGGAACCGCCATGAATAAAGAAGCAGAGCAGAAAGGCGTTATGAATGATGATTATAAGAAAAAGTATGAAGCAGCATTACCATATTTAGAAAAAGTCGTTGAAAAGGATCAAACAAATGTGGCTATATGGGAGCTTCTTGGTAAAGTATATTCAGTTCTTGGAATGACAGATGATGCAAATAATGCATTCAAAAAAGCCGATGAATTAAGGTAAAGTGAAAAAGATGAATCAAAACAAACCTCCTCAGGGACAGCAGATAAATATAGAGCTTGGCGAAAAAGAAGCGGAAGGAATTTATTCCAACCTTGCTATTATTACTCACTCGCCGGCAGAGTTTATAATTGACTTTACGCGTATCGTTCCCGGTGTGCCGAAAGCAAAAGTGCTTTCGAGAATAATTACCACACCTCAGCACGCAAAGATGCTTATGAAAGCGCTGAAAGATAACATTGAAAAGTTTGAAGCACGATTTGGTGAGATTAAAATGGAAATACCGCAAGACCAACATTTTGGTTTTGTTCCTCCGAAAGGACCTGAGAAGGTGAATTAACGATTCACTGATCAATAACGGTAACACAGATTAATAATCTGTGCTACAATTTGGTCAGCCCCGAAATACAAATGCCATCTCATTTATTTGAGATGGCATTTTTTGTGTACTCAAAAACTAATACTTCATCCTTGGCAGAGTAATAAAAGTTCCAGCGGCAAAAATAAGATTAGCGAACCACGCAGTGAGTACTGGATCGAGAGCACCGTTCTTTCCAAATGCCTGACTCACTTTCATAAAGACAAGATATATGAATGCAATAAGAATGTTTATTCCAACCTGCACAGCTAATCCACTTTTTCGTTTGTTGGCAGAGATAGGCAACCCAAACAAAACAATTATCACACAAGTCATTGCAAATGCAAAACGTGAGTGGTATTCAATCTGTGCAACAATTGGATTTGTACCGGCTCTTTTTTGAGAGTCAATTAAATCAGATAATTCACTCAAATTCATCTCGGCAGGTTTCTGCTGCTTCTTAGATAAATCAACCGGCTGAAAGTGAAGATCGCTTAATTTCAAACTATCGAAATATTCAGCCGTTTCAGTTTGATCAGTAAAAATTCTTTTTACACCTTGTCGTGCAATCCACAATCCGCTGAGTGAATCGTACTCTAGCTTTTGTGCATCAATTCTGCCTCTCATCTCTGTCAAATCTGCTTCATTAAAATCCTGAATGCTCACTCTGTTTGCCCAGTTCAAGTTGCTATCGAAATAGGAAATGCTGACAATTCTGGTTTTACTATCCTGGAAATAAATATTACTGCCTGTAAAGCTCAGTCCTTTTTTTAGGTAAGTCTGTTCGATATAAATTTTGGTTTTGTTAGCCATCGGAACAATATACCCGCCAAAATAAAGAGAGATCATACTGATGAGCAACGAAGTAACAACAAACGGAGCCATAAAACGGTAAAGGCTTACTCCGCTTGCGCGCATTGCTGTTAGTTCACTTAATGTAGAAACTTTGCCGGTAGTAAATAGTGCCCCAAATAGCACAGCAACAGGCGTTATCAGCTTTATTATTTCCGGTGTGAATACAACATAATAATGCAGAATATTAATCCAGGGAACATTTTGGTCAATGAAATCATCAAGATTTTCCATCGCATCAATAACAAGAAATATCATAATGAAAGCAAGCAGACTAAAAAAAACCGTTTGCAAAAATTGCCGGATTAAATACTTGTCAATAATTTTCATCTGTCCCTTGATGTAACTTGAATCGCTTTGGAATGAGCTTCTTGAAGAAGTTGAAAGTAATTGTCACCGTTTCCCGGTTTGTTTTAATTGTAAGCAAAATGCCGAGAAAGCCAAGTAGAAAGTTGGCTGCCCACATTCCGATGAAAGGAGAGAAGAACCCTCGCTCGGCAAGTTTTTCTCCTCCTATCAGAAACGCCCAATAAATAAGGAAGAAAAACAAGCTAATACTAGCGGCAACACCAAAACCGCCTTTCCTTACCATGACACCCAAAGGAGCACCTATCAAAATAAATACAATACATGCGGCCGGGATAGAATATTTTTTATAAATCTCAACTTCATACTTTTCAATTTCTCTGTCGGAAAATTCTACGCTCCTTGATTTAGAGGTAATATTATTTTTTGCGGTTCTTACTTTGTCGAGTACTCTGGCTAAAACCAGTCTGTCATCAACTGCTACAACCGGATTTGTATATGCAGAAATAAAAGATGAATCAGTGAAGAAAAATTTATTGGTTTCCTTTTTAAGGAACTTGAGATGCTGCTCTCTCTCAGCCCGGAAATTGCCAACGATCGCACTCATAGTATCAACGCCTAATTCTCTTTCACCTCTAATTCCTCCCTGTGATTGATGAAATGAAAACTGAGATCCATCCATTACAATTCTATGCTTATCAAAGATCAATTTCCTGTAAAGACCTGTTTCTTTTACATCAGCTTCATGAATTTCGCCCCGCCATAAATCCATAACAAGATTTTTCTGATCCGCAGTAAAATAAATTTTACCTGTATTTGCAGTTACTACATTTATTTTTGCTGGAGTTGTGTAATCGTAAATTGTTACACCACTTAGTTCATTAGTATTTGAATTTATTGCCCTTACCAGTATTGCGTACTTGGAAACTTCCTGTGAAAAAAAACCTGGCTCTAGTGAAAGAGTAGGTTTCTGCTGTGAAATATCCTGCATCAGAAGCCTTGCCTGGTGATTTGCATCTGGCAGAACTTCATCATTAAAAAGAAAAAGTAGAATTGCCAAAACAATGCTTGCAATGAAGGGTCCCGACATCATTCTGTACAAGCTTACACCAGAGGATTTTAAAATTGTTACCTCATTGTTTTGAGAGAAGGTTCCATACGCCATTAACGTGGCAACTAATGTTGCCATGGGTACTACAAGCACGAGCATCCAGGATAAATTAAAAACTACGAGCTTGATAAGTAACCAAGTATCAAGTCCTTTGCCTACAAGCCGGTCTGCAAATTTCATCATAAACTGAAGCAGGAATATTCCCATCAGCGTAAGCGTTGAAAATAGAAATGGTATAAAATGGGCTTTAAGTATATATCTGTGAGCAATCATCAAAATAAAAATAATTAAGCTGGCTTAGTTTAACAAGATAATGTTTGTGTATTATAATTCTACTTTGTTTGATATATTTAATAGTAAGTTATGATAAATTCATTTTTAATGACGCGAAGTACTACTTTATCCCTGATTTTTTCTTTCATTCTTTCGATATTTCTTTTTGGGCAAGACTCAACAGGATTAAAAATTCAGCCGTCAGATAATTTTCCCAGGTGGCTGAAGAATGATGAATATAAAACCAGCCAAACCTCTGGGATGTCTTTCATTAGAGAAACAAGTTGTGGTACGAAGGAATTTTTTCTGGCAGATGACATAGGTAAGATTCACAGGTTGTTCATCAAGGATGATACGCTTTTCAATTTTTCTGAAATCAATTTTTGTGATGAAGTACTAAACTATCTTTCTAATTTCCCTAAACTCGATTTTGAAGAGATATTTTATGATAGGTTTACCGGAGAAGTTTATTTGACTATCGAAGGTAATGGCGAAAACCATTTATCATATCATGGTATTTACAGGTTAAAATTCAAGGATGATGACATATACCAGGATTCAATTGTCGCTCTTGAAAAACTTGTGTTTAAGCCAGAAGAAATTTTTTATGATAACCTACTTCCGAATATTGGTTACGAGGGTTTGACTGCAGATGAAAAATACTTTTATCTCGGTTTGGAAAATGAGCAAATCTCAGAAGGCAACTTTAGTGGACAGACTCTACTAAAAATTGCTGATAAGAATTCGTTGACGATTGTTAAGGAAATTTCAACAGAAAACATTGATATATCAACAATTTGCGGACTTTATTCGGATGAGAATTTTTCTCTCTGGGGTGTTGACAGGAATCACAGGAAAGTTTTTAAATTGCTCTTCGATGAATATTTTAACATAGCTGATTTGTCTTTTTTTGATATCAAGACCGTTGTTCCAATATACAATCAATTTGAATACGTCGGTTCGCTGGAATCAATAGCCATTATTTCCGAAAAATTTCTTTTTCTGGTTGACGATCCCTGGCATACTTTCTTTATACCACCAAATGAAATTTTGAATCAGCTTGATACAGGCACAGTAAATAACTTTAATAATTTCATACCAGTCATTCATAAGTTTTTGATTGATTAAACATAAGGAGTGAAAAAATGGAAAATGTTGTCAACTATATAAACTCGAACAGAGAAAAATATGTTGAGGAATTAAAAGACTTTTTGCGAATCCCTAGTATCAGCACATTAGCAGAAAATAAAGCTGATATGATTACCGCGGCAGAATTTGTTGTCGGCAAACTTCAAGGAGCTGGAATGGAAAATGTTAAAATTATTGAAACTAAAGGTCACCCCTTGGTTTATGCTGATTGGTTGAAAGCTCCAGGAAAACCAACAGTACTGGTTTATGGTCACTATGATGTTCAACCTGTCGATCCAGTTAATCTCTGGGATTCACCTCCTTTTGAACCTACTATAAAAGATGGAAAAATATATGCACGCGGTGCAACCGATGATAAAGGGCAGATGTATATGCACATTAAAAGTGTTGAAGCTTACTTTAAGACTGTTGGCAAGCTTCCATTAAACGTAAAATTTATTATTGAGGGAGAAGAAGAAATTGGCAGCGGCAACCTGGATGAATTTGTAAATAAAAATCAGGAGATGCTTAAATGTGATTCGGTTTTGATTTCCGACACTTCTTTATACGGACCAGGGATTCCAACACTAACTTATGGACTCAGAGGTCTCTGCTATATGGAAGTTGTTGTTACCGGACCTAACCGAGATTTACATTCGGGTACTTTTGGTGGAGGTGTTGATAATCCAATAAATGTATTAGCAGAAATGATATCAAAGTTGAAAGATAATAATGGGAAAATAAAAATCCCCGGTTTCTATAAAGATGTAGTTAATCTTACCAAAAAAGAAAGAGAAAATTTTAAAAGATTGCCATTCTCTGAAAAACAGTATGCAAAAGCTCTTGGTTTAAAAGTTTTAAAAGGTGAAAAGGGTTACACAACTCTGGAAAGAATCTGGGCAAGACCAACACTTGACTGCAATGGTATCTTCGGTGGATTTACCGGTGAAGGTGCGAAGACAGTTCTTCCTTCCAAAGCAACTGCAAAGATTAGTATGCGTTTAGTTCCGAATCAGGAGCCTAAAAAAATTGCTAAACTCTTTACTTCATACATAAATAAAATTGCTCCCAAAACAGTCAAAGTAGCAATTTCAGATCTTCATGGTGCTTATCCAATTGCTACTTCACTAGATGATAAAGCGACTCTTTCAGCAGCAACAGCGATAGCAAAGGTTTTTGGAAAGAAGACTGTATTTATGCGTGAAGGTGGATCGATTCCAATTGTTGTTTCTTTTGCAAAAAAATTAAAAGCTGCACCGGTGCTAATGGGAATGGGACTTAATACTGAAAATCTTCATTCACCGAATGAACATTTTAATCTGAACCATTTTCATCTTGGTATTTTGAGCTCCGCTTACTTTTTGGATGAGTATTCAAAATGAGATAGAAAAATCTCATTAAGAAAAATATATAGTAGCAATAAAGCTCATATCAATTGAATTTTACTTGAATGACAACGGCATTGATGTTGCGTTAATTGCGTTATTCCAGAAGATATTTAATGAAAATCATAGCTGCCATATTTTTTGTAATTTTTTCTATTGGCTTTTTATCGTGTCACGATGAAGCTCAAAAGATAGGAGAAAGTGAAACAGGATTAGAGGATGTTGCCACTAATCCTGAAAAGGATGCGGAGATTCAACGTGTAAACCTTGAACACCGAAAAAAAATAGCCGGCGAACGTTTTCCCTGCGATACTCTTTCACTGATTGATTTTGTTCTTAAGGATTTTCCCGAAGGGACATACCTTGTTGATTTCGATAAAACACTAACTTATAATATTCCACGTTCCGCAGTTATTTATTATAATAGAAATTATGTACTTGGAATTATTACAAAATCGCGGGAAGGGGAAAGACTTATCGAAGTAAAAAATATTATAGGATATGACCAAAGCTATATTGATTTAGATAGTACAGATCTTGGGACAGCTTTCTTCTACCTAACTTTGTTTGAATGTACAAATGATGAGTCTTTTAAAGTTATTTGGGAATCGCCAATTCCATCTCACGGTGGTTTTAATAATATGAGTCTGCATAAGTGGAATTTCAAAAACACACCTTTTGTAAAAGTTAATTTTCATTATGCTCAAGGTATAGGTCATATTGACTATAATT
>CAZLJI010000029.1:0-13761 GCA_964559565.1 uncultured Ignavibacteriaceae bacterium
ATTATTTTATATTAAAAATATTTTTTAATTGTTTTTACTATGTGAGGGAGTGCTTCCAGACTTTTATTCTTTCCTTTTGAGGTAAGATGAATAATGAATTGCCTTTTGTCTTTTTCACCTCTTTTTCGATAAACCAATTCTCTTCTTTCAAGATTATTAATCACCATTGTAATGTTGCCGCCGCTCTTAAGAATTTTTTTGCCAATCTCTTTATGCTTCATTGGACCGAGATGCAGAAGAGCATCCAAAACCCCGAACTGACTTTCGGTCAGTCCAAATTCACTCAACTCAAGATTAATTTTTGAGCTCAGTGACTCAGCGGATCGGATTAATTTTATATAACTATTTAATGCTTCTCTTGTTTTTTTTGGTGCGATTAATTGAATACCCATTTGCAAATTTCTATTTCTTTTTATCTGGTGTGATTAAACTTAATGCGGCCGTAAAAATAACCGCACCAATTATCGTCCATAAAATGTTGTAATTGGTTCCTCTTATCACAATTGAAAAAGGATCTGGAAGTTGTAATTCACGTGCGAGCCAGGTTCCGATAATTGCGCCAATAAACCCAACTACAATCGAAATTATGCACCCACCACGGCTGAAACCCGATAATGAACGTGCAATTGAGCCCGCAATTCCGGCAATAATCAGAGAAATAAGAATGTCTATCATTTTATAAAATAATTTGTTATTTAAAGACTAGCGCAAACTAAATTTTATCGAACTAAGAATCAATAATTTTTGTTGTTAAGGTGATGAAACCAGAATTTAATCTGAGCATCATTCTGTTAAAGTAATATTATGAAAGTTTGAATGGATAGAAGAAAATTTATAAAAAGCAGTGCAATCGCAGCAGCAGGTTCGTTGATCTTGCCGCCTAAGCTGGTTAAGGGATTTAACAAGTCACTTTCCGGCAGCAATATGATTGAACCTTCTTCAAGACCGAATTTAAATAGATGGAAAGATGATGAAATTAATGTTGCATGGATTGGTCATGCCACAGTTCTGATAAACTTCTTCGGTAAATATATTCTCACAGATCCCGTCTTCTTTGAAGCGGTTGGAGTTTATATTGAAGGTTATATTCTTGGACCGCGAAGAGCTAGTATGCCGGCATTGATGCTTGAAGATATTCCCAAACCAGATATCGTTTTGCTTTCTCACGCTCACATGGATCACATGGATTATAAGACTCTAAAAGCAATAACAGAAAAATATCCCGGTGAATTGGATTGTATCGTTGCTTATAACACTGAGGATGTAATTGAAGATTTAAAATGGAAGTCAATAACTGTAGTTGACTGGGATGAAAAAATCAGTTTGAATGGAATTAACTTTAAGGGAATTGAAGTTCAGCATTTTGGCTGGCGCTATCCCGGAGAAAAAGAGAGGTCAACAGGAAACTTTCACGATGGAAGAAGCTTTAATGGTTTTATAATGGAAAAATTTGGTAAAAAGATTTTATTTGGTGGTGACACCACCTTCACTGACAAGTTTAAGAAACATAGAGATGAAAATGTTGATATAGCAATTATGCCTATTGGTGCATATAAACCGTGGAGAAAATACCACTGCACTCCTGAAGAAGCTCTTGTGATGGCAGAATATCACCTTGGGGCGAAACACTTTATTCCAATCCACACGAAAACATTCGACAGCGGTGAAATGATTCTTGAGCCACTAAACTGGCTTGCCAAAACCAGCAAGAACTACGACATAAATGTAGGTCTCTGGGATATAGGGGAAACCTTCACATTAAAGGGTTAACAAAGTATCCCCGATAATTTTTTTTGCATAATGTCAAGCTCTCATCAAATAATTCAAGCGTGCATCAAGGCAACTCAAGCGAATATCGAAAGAGCGAAGAAGTCATTCACTCATCTTTCTGTTTCTCAGCTTAATTGGAAATCTCATCCCGACTCCTGGAGCGTAGGTGAATGTTTATCGCATCTGGTTAATTCTGATGGATTATATTTAATTAAAATCGAAAATATTATAAACTCACTCCCTACAGGTTCTGAAAAAGATTTCCCTTATAAGCAAAGTTTTATGGGTAAATTGATTGTAAGAGGTGTGGATCCTTCAAATGTTAAAAAGACTAAGACTTTCAAAGTTTTTTTCCCGGCATCATCCAGCATTCAAAAAAATATTATTGATGAATACATCAGCTCTTCGAAAAATTTTATTGAGCTTAATCAGAAAATGCTTTCGTTTGATTTGAGAAAGTATAAGTTAAGCTCGCCTGTAAACAAGTTGATCAGATTAAATCTTGGAGATCCACTGATAATTATTCCAAAGCATGATGAAAGACATCTTAACCAGGCAGAGAGAGTAATGAGTCAAAAAATTTTTCCGAAAGTTTAGCTAAATGGGCAAACTCAAACAAGGCTTTGTTCAAATTTATACCGGCAACGGAAAAGGAAAATCCACTGCGGCAATTGGCCAGGCAGTCCGTGCGGCTGGTTTTGGTTTGAATACTTACATCGCACAGTTTATGAAAGAGTATTCGTACAATGAACTAATCAGCCTAAAACATCTTTCTGAATGGATATCGATTGAGCAATTCGGAGGTGATGAGTTCGTTTACAAAAAAGAACTTCCAAATGAAGAGGAATTAGCCAAAGCCCAAAAGGGATTGCAAACAGCCAGAAAAAAAATGCTAAGTGGTGAGTACGATTTAATTATTCTAGATGAAGCAATTGTTGCAATATACTTTAAACTCATTCGAACTGAAGAAATACTTGAGCTCATTAAAATAAAACCAGAAAATGTTGAGCTGATTCTTACCGGAAGATACTGCTCTGAAGAGCTAATCGAATTGGCTGATCTTGTTACCGAAATGAAAGAAGTAAAACATTACTATCAGAAAGGGATTACTTCGAGAAGGGGAATTGAAAGCTGATTTCCTGTCCTGCATTTCTTGATTATTGACTTCACCTCCGCTATTACTATAATCTCAATTAAATGAAAGAGGGATCTGTTTCACAAAATTCTTGTTTTTTGAAGAATTTTAGAACAAATTTTATAAGATAATTAATCCCCCTTGATTTTATTTTTAAGTATACTTAATATTGAACCGAAGGTAAACTTAATTATGAAAAACATATCAAAAGAAGATTACTTAAGTGTAATTTATAAATCAGCAGACAGTAATGGAGAAATAAAGGCTAACCAGATTGCTGAGAATCTCAACATATCTGCAGCAGCTGTTACTGATATGCTTCGTAAACTTTCGAGCGACGGTTATGTTGAGTACAAGCGCTACAAGGGAACGAAACTTACTAAAAGCGGCGAGGATTATGCAAGAAGTATGGTCAGACGACACAGGATCTGGGAGTTGTTTTTGCATCAGATTGTTGGTTTGCCCTGGGATAAAGTTCACAATGAAGCACATAATCTTGAGCATGGATCATCCGATGAATTAATTAATAAATTGGAAGAAATGCTTGACTTTCCGGAATATGATCCGCACGGTGATCCCATTCCGGATAAAAATGGTAAACTGCCGAAAGGCAGTTCAGGAGTACCACTTAATACAATAGATCCCGGAAGGAAAGTTAAAGTAAATCGTGTTCACGACTTTGACAGCAGCTTTCTGCAGTATATTTCCAAAATTGGAATCGAATTAAATAAAGAAATTACTGTTGTTGAAGCGATGGAATTTGATCATTCGGTGTTAGTAAAGATTGATAAAAAAGAAACGAGCATTAGCAGCAAAGTAGCTGCAAACATTTTTGTAACAGAGGTTAAATAAAAGATAACTATGACAGATCCGTTAATAACATTACTAATAGGTTCAGGAGTAATTCTGCTTGCGGTGGTTTCATTCTTCCCGCAAAAAGGATTAGTTGCCCGGATGAAGCGAAGCAAAACAATATCCAAAAGAGTTTTGACTGAGGATGCTCTGAAGCATTTATATGACTGTGAATATAGTGGAGTTAGCTGCACTTTAAATAGTGTTGCCGGAAAACTTTCAATCTCTGAGGATGAGGCAGCAGAGCTAATAACAAAGCTTGAGGAAATGGGATTGTTAACCTCACATCAGGAAACACTTCGACTCTCGAGTGAAGGAAGATCATATGCACTCAGGATAATAAGATTTCACAGGTTATGGGAAAAATATCTTGCAGATGAAACCGGTGTGGATGAATTGCAGTGGCATCATTCTGCTGAAGAATTCGAACACAAGTTAACGCCTTTGGATGCCGATGCACTCGCTGCACAAATTGGTAATCCTGTTTTTGATCCACACGGTGATCCTATTCCATCTAGTGATGGCATACTTCCGGATAAGAAAGGGAAACCACTTACTGATTTACAATTTGGAGAGTTTGCAAGCATCATTCATATCGAAGATGAACCGGATGCAATATATCAACAGCTTGTTGCCGAAGGATTATATCCTGGCATGCAGGTAAGGATGCTGGAATCTACAAAGGAAAGAGTGAGATTTACAGCGAACGGAGAAGAGTGTTTATTAGCTCCATTATTTGCGAAAAATATTACAGTATCCTCGATCAAATTTGAAAAAACTATTGAAGGCAAATTCAAGAGTCTGTCTTCCTTAAAAACCGGTGAAAAAGGAAAGGTCCTTGGAATATCTAAAGCGCTGAGAGGACAGCAGCGAAGAAGGTTGATGGATCTGGGAGTTGTTCCGGGGACAGAAATTATTGCCGAGATGAAAAGCGCTTTCGGTGATCCGACTGCTTACAAAATTAAAGGTGCTTCAATTGCTCTGCGGAAAAAACTTGCTGACCGTATCTATCTGGTCTCAGAAAATGAAGGAATGAATTAATTATGAATCTGAATGCAAATAATTGTGAGACTTGTCCTGTTCATAATACTGGGAATCTGAAAAGACTCGGCATTGACATGAGTAGCTTCGATTTTGTTGTTGCTCTGACGGGAAATCCGAATACAGGAAAAAGTACTGTATTCAATAATCTAACCGGATTGAAACAGCACACAGGTAACTGGCCGGGTAAAACTGTCACACGTGCCGAAGGTGGTTTTGAATTTAACGGCAGCAAATACAAACTTGTTGATCTTCCGGGGACTTATTCACTTCTTTCGACAAGCACTGATGAAGAAGTAGCAAGAGATTTTATTCTTTTTGGTCAGCCTGATGTTACTATTGTAGTTGTTGATGCAACACGGCTTGAGAGAAATCTGAATCTTGTTTTACAGATCTTAGAAATTACAGAGAGAGTGATTCTCTGTTTGAACCTTATGGATGAAGCAGAAAGGCATCAGATTAAAATTGACGAGAGAATGCTTTCAAAAGATTTAGGTGTTCCTGTTATTCCAGTTGTTGCCCGTTATAATAAAGGAATGAATGAGTTGCTCAATGCAATATATGAGGTTGCAACGGGAAAGTATATATGCAAACCTTATAGATTGAAAAGTAAATCAAGAGAATTAAATTTTGCAGTTGAGAAGCTGAGTAAAATGCTGCTTGAAGAATTTCCAAATCTGCCGAATGCAAAATGGGTTGCACTAAGATTGCTCGAAGGCGATCAAAGTATAATTGATTCAATTAGAAATGGTGATTTAGGCAATATTAAAAAACAAGAGCTGGTTGAAATATCAACTGCCTGAGTAAAAATTCAAATTCTAATAGCCGCGAACCTGACCACCGTCAGGCAAGTTGCACGAATTAAAACTGATGAAACACGAAAAACAAAATAGCGAAGCGATTCTTTCAACGGCGAATAACCTTCGCTGGGAAATTGGCGAACATTTTCACGACACGTTAATGGAATCCATTTACTTAAATGCTTCTGATATATCAAAACGTGCAGTTACTATTCCTTCAGAAAAAGAAACTGTAAGTTGGGAAAAAACTGTTGATAAAATTTTAACAAGTAAGTATACCGGTTTCCCGATAATGTTTTTAATCCTAGGTGTAGTGTTCTGGTTAACCATAGAAGGCGCAAATGTTCCATCTGGATTATTAGCAACACTGCTTGTTGATACCATTCATCCAGTATTAAAAAGTTTTTCTGCAAGCATAGGTTTACCTTTTTGGCTGGATGGAGTGTTGATTGATGGTGCATATCTCGCAATGGCGTGGGTGGTAAGTGTCATGCTTCCGCCTATGATGATATTCTTTCCGCTATTTACATTGCTTGAAGATTTCGGTTATCTGCCGCGAGTTTCTTTTAATATGGATAGTCTTTATAGAAGAGTAGGTGCTCACGGAAAGCAGGCTCTAACTATGGCAATGGGTTTTGGATGTAATGCAGCAGGTGTTATTGCAACGAGAGTAATTGACAGTCCAAGAGAAAGATTGATTGCAATCATCACAAATAATTTTTCTTTGTGTAATGGAAGATGGCCGACACAAATTCTTATTGCAACAATTTTTATTGGTGCAGCGGCTCCCGCTTATCTTGCTGGGATAGTATCTGCTGCTGCTGTTGTCTTTATTGCCGTACTTGGAATAGTTTTTAGCCTACTTGTTTCGTGGGGGTTATCAAAATCTGTTTTGAAAGGAGAAGCATCGGCTTTCAGTCTTGAACTTCCTCCGTACAGACCACCGAGAATTTTACGAACACTATATACATCTTTAATTGATAGAACGATTTTTGTTCTTTGGCGAGCAATTGTGTTTGCAATTCCTGCAGGAGTTGTTATCTGGCTCGTTGGAAATGTAACGATAGGCAGTGAGTCGATAGCAAACATTTTTATAAACTGGATAAATCCGTTTGCATTTATTCTTGGTTTGAATGGAGTGATTTTCCTTGCATACATAATTGCAATCCCTGCGAACGAAATTGTTATACCGTCTATTTTGATGTTAACCGTAGCAAATCTTGGTCTTGCTGGAGTTGGAGCGGGCAGCGGCGTAATATTCGAACTCGATTCTGTTGCAGATACTGCAAACATTCTTCACGCAGGCGGTTGGACTTTAGTAACAGGAATAAATTTGATGATATTCAGTTTGCTTCACAATCCTTGCTCAACAACTATTTATACAATTTATAGAGAAACAAAAAGTGTAAAGTGGACTTTGATTTCTACTTTCCTCCCGATCGCGATGGGATTGATAGTTACTTTTTTTGTTACTCAGATTTGGAGACTATTTGCCGTTTCGTAACAGCTTGATACTTCTTTTCTTCACAATTCTAATCCACGAATATCCCGCACAAGAATTAATCACAGACAGACCTGATCAATCAGAATCAGCTGTGACGGTTCTTCCTGGTTCAATTCAGATAGAAACAGGTTTTGCTTTTGAAAAATTAAATGAAAGTAATATTAAAGTAGAAAACTATACAATAGCTGGCACACTGTTGAGATATGGTATAATTGAAGATGTTGAGTTACGATTAGGTACTGCATATCTGATTACCAATGCTCAAAGTTCTGTTGATGGTTTTGGTGATTTCTTACTGGGAGCAAAAATAAATTTTTTAAAAGAAAATGAGCAAGTTGTAGATTTTGGAGTGCTTGCACATGCTTTACTCCCTATTGGAAGCGCGGCTTTCAACCCAACTGAAGTTGAACCAGAAATAATCGCCGCTTTATCCAAATCGCTTAATGACGATCTTTCTGCTTCGCTGAACTTCGGTGGTTCCTGGAGTAGTATAATTGATGAAATTTTTCTAATATACTCTGCAGCATTGGGTTACGCAATAAATGGTAAATCATCAGTTTTTATTGAAGTTTATGGCAACATATTCTCGTCCTTTTCACCGATTCATAATTTTAATGGGGGAATTATTTATCTTTTATCTGAAGATTTACAACTGGATTTATCCGGGGGCAAAGGAATAGCCGGAGTAGAATCATATTGGTTCATTAGCTCCGGACTCTCAATACGTTTTAACAAAATTTAAAGGAGTAAAATGGCTAAGAAATCTTTTCGTCTTCTTTCCTGGAACGTTAACGGAATTCGCGCGATTCAGAAAAAAGGATTTCTCGATTGGTTCAAAAAAGAAAATCCTGATATACTCTGCCTTCAGGAAACAAAAGCGCATCCCGATCAGCTTGATGAAGTTTTAAGGAATGTCGATGGATATTCAGCTTATTTTTCATCTGCAGAGAAGAAAGGTTATAGCGGCGTTGTTACTTATACAAAGCTCAAACCTATAAATGTTTATCATGGAATTGGAGTGAAGAAGTTTGACAGCGAAGGAAGATTTATCATAACCGAGTTTGATGAGTTTACTCTTTTCAATATTTACTTCCCGAATGGCAAAGCTTCTGATGAGAGACTTCAGTACAAAATGGAATTCTATGAAACATTCTTAAAACACTGCAAAAAACTTCTTAAAGAAGGAAAGAAAATAGTTATTTGTGGTGATGTCAATACAGCTCACAAAGAAATTGACCTTGCAAGACCCAAAGAGAATTCAGTAATATCAGGATTCCTTCCTGAAGAAAGAGAATGGATTGATAAATTTCTCGCCGCTGGTTTTGTTGACACATTCAGAATTTTCAATCAGGAAGCTGAGCAATATACCTGGTGGGATATGGTAACACGAGCGCGTGAAAGAAATGTCGGCTGGCGTATTGATTATTTTTATATAAGTGAAAGCCTCAAGGACAAAATAACCTCCGCCTCTATTCATCAGGATGTAATGGGCTCAGATCACTGCCCGATAAGTATTGAAATTTCAACAAAATAATTCTTAATGAATTTTTTTATTCGCTTTGTTGTTATATCTTCAAAATAAAATCTAACAGAAATTTCATTACTCTGGCTTCTTGAATATCTTGAAAAAAATCTTGAAAATTCTTGTATTTCTATTAATTGCATCGCTTCAACTGAATGCTCAGCAGACCCCATCTGCAATTGCAAAAATTATTGTTGATTCATATTCGCTGGAAAAATCCCGCTTAATCCCCACTGGAATTTTAATTGAGCTTGAAAAAGATTGGCATATATACTGGCGAAATTCTGGTGACACCGGAATACCAACATCGATTGAAATTGATTTACCAGAAGGAATCAGTATCTCGGAAATTCAATGGCCTGTTCCAAAAGTTTTTGAGTATGAGGGTTTAGCAAGCTATGGTTATGAAAAACAGGTCTTGCTAATTGCTGAGTTGAATATACCTGAAAACTTTGAATCAAATTCTGTTTTAATTACAGCTAATGTGAAATCGCTGATATGTAAAGATGTTTGCATTCCTTTTAATACGACCGTTTCCCAAGAAATTAAATTGACGAATGCATTTTCAACTGAGGATGAGATTTCGAAACTATTTTCTCAAACAAGAATAAATTTGCCCGAAGCTAATAATTATTTTGAGTTATCAATTATCCCCGATAAGAATGATATTAGCATAGTGATTGAAAATCCAAGTATTGATGTCACAAAAATAAATTCATTTTATTTTCTTCCATATAAAAACGGAATATTTAAAAACACTTCCGTACAGAATTTCAAATTAAAAGATGATGTAATTAAACTGATTGTTGAATATGATCAATTCAAATCTGCAGAGCTGAGGGAATTATTCGGAATTTTAGTTTTTCAATTTAATGATGCAGCTCAATCTCAAAAAGCTTATGAAATCACTAAACAAATAAACACCAATAATTAATTTCAGGAGGTTCTATTATGAACAGAAAATTTGTAATCTTTTTTATAGTCTTACTCAGCAATTTGCTATTTGCTCAGCAGGCAAGATTGAACGAATCAGCACCTGATTTCAAGCTTACTGATTCAAACGGAAATGAACATTCACTAAGTGATTTTACAGACAAAATTATTGTGCTTGAATGGATCAACTTTGATTGCCCATTCGTGAAGAAACATTATGATTCAAAAAATATGCAGAGCCTGCAAGAAAAATATACAGCTAAAGATGTCGTGTGGTTAGCCATCTGTTCTTCTAACGAAGGTAAACAAGGTAATTTATCTGTCGAAGAAATCAATAAAAGATCAAAGAATCTCGATGCAAAGTTCACAGCATATCTGATGGATGAAGATGGTAAAGTTGGAAAGTTGTACGGAGCTAAAACAACCCCGCATATGTATATCATAGACAAAAGTGGAATGTTAGTATACGCAGGCGGAATAGATGATAAGGCAACAACAGATATTGATGACATTGAAGACTCCAAAAATTATGTTTCCGCTGCTTTAGATGCATTACTTACTGGAAAAGAAGTAAGCGTACAAAGTTCAACTCCTTATGGATGCAGCGTAAAATATTAATAAGCAATTAATAGCCATTCAAGTCTTGGTGGAATTCTAAATTTCCGCTAAGACTTGTTTTTTATAAATAAGATGTAAAGTATGAAATACAAAAATAAATTAGCAGAGGAATCAAGTCCCTACTTACTTCAGCATGCAAACAACCCGGTTGATTGGTATCCGTGGGGAAGTGAAGCACTTGAGAAAGCAAAGAATGAGAACAAACTTATCATAATCAGTATTGGTTATGCTGCTTGTCACTGGTGCCATGTGATGGAACACGAATCATTTGAAGATGCGTCAGTTGCGCAAGTGATGAATGATTATTATATATCAATTAAAGTTGATAGGGAAGAACGACCGGATGTTGATCAAATTTATATGGATGCTGCACATCTTATAACGGGAAGAGGGGGCTGGCCATTAAATGTAATTGCATTGCCAGATGGCAGACCAGTGTTTGCCGGAACGTACTTCAGAAGAAATGAGTGGACTAAAATTCTTCTTTACTTCAAAGACCTTTATCAAAAAGAATCGGAAACTTTCGATCAGGAAGCTGGCAAACTTACACAAGCTATAAAAGGAATAAAGATTCCGGGAATTGGAGAGAGTACTTCTTCGTTTACAAAAGAAGAGTTGGAAGAGACAGTAAAAAAAATAATTTCATATATTGATTTCACTAATGGGGGAACTAAAGGCTCACCAAAATTTCCTATGCCCAGCATCTATGAATTCCTTATGACTTACCATTTCCATACGAAAGATTCGAAGGTGTTGGAAGCAATCACGATCACTATTGATAAAATGGCAAATGGAGGAATTTACGATCACATCGGCGGTGGTTTCGCACGCTACTCAACTGATGATAACTGGAAAGTTCCCCACTTTGAAAAGATGCTTTACGATAATGGTGAGCTTGTCAGTCTTTATTCAAATGCTTATAAAGTAACAGGCAACGGATTATATAAAAAAGTTGTTTACGAAACTCTAGACTTCATGGAAAGAGAAATGACTGATGAATCAGGTGGATTTTATTCTTCACTTGATGCTGACTCAGAAGGAGAAGAGGGAAAATATTACGCCTGGACCAAACAGGAGATAGATAATTTGCTCGGAGAAAAATCGGAACTCTTTTGCGATTACTTTTCAATAACTTCACTTGGTAATTGGGAAGAAAATAATATTCTCTTTATCACTCAAAAAAAGGAAGACCTGCTGAAGAAGTATCAAATAGAAGAAAAGATGTTTGATCAAATTATTTATGAATCAAAGAAAATACTTTTTGATGAAAGAAATAAAAGAGTAAAACCGGGACTCGATGATAAAATTCTGACATCCTGGAATGCATTAATGCTCAGAGGATATGTTGATGCCTATACAGCTTTCGGTGAGAAAAAATTTCTTGAAGCAGCTTTGAAGAACGGTGAATTCATTCTAAAGAAAATGTTGAGTGAAGATGGAAGGATGAACAGGAATTACACGAATGGCAAAAGTAGTATAAATGCTTTTTTAGATGATTATTCGTACACCATCGAAGCATTCATTTCTTTATACGAAGTTACATTTGATGAAACGTGGATTTATTCTGCTAAAAATTTAGCCGATTATGTTTATCTTCATTTTAAACAGAAGGATTCTAATTTTTTCTTTTACACTTCAGATATTGATACACCTTTAATCGCACGCAAATTAGATTTCTCTGATAATGTTACTCCCTCATCAAATTCATCACTTGCTTTAGGCCTGTTCAAACTGTCAAGATTTTTTTATGATGAGCCATATGAAGAGTTGGCCGGCAATATGATTAAAGCAATAAAGCAGTCTGCTATAATGAATCCAACATTTCATTGTTACTGGTTAACTGCGGCAATTAGTATTACTCTCAGGTTTTATGAAGCTGGTATTGTTGGTGATAAAGTTGAAAGTAAAAGAGAAATGTTTTGCAAACTATTTCTCCCGAATATCATTCTTTTTGGTGCTGAGAAAGAGGGATCACTTGAAATTCTGAAAGACAGATACACTCCGGGTAAAACATTAATTTATGTTTGCGAAAACCGTGTCTGCCAACTTCCAACGGAAAACACAGATCAAGCTATACGGCAAATTTTCAGTTAGATAGTTTTGGGAAAAAATGAGTGTTTGATTCCGACGGATATTTTATCTTTATTCCTTTACAGATAATAAAAAATCAGGGTAAATCTGTTGTCCAAGGTTAAACCAAATTATTTTTTCATTCCTCTTTTTGTGATAATTACCGCATCTGCGGCCTCCTACTTTGCTGAGACAGGCAGAGCCTGGTACAAAACAATTAATCTTCCTGATTGGACACCTTCAGGTTCGGTGATGGTTTTAGCATGGACTATAATATTTGCACTTAGTTCTCTAGCCCTTCTAATAATATGGAATAAGCACTCATCTGAAAAAAACTTTGGAATTGTAATTGCTCTTTTCATTCTTAATGCAATATTAATTGTGGGGTGGAATATTCTTTTTTTCTCTCATCAACAATTAGGTTTGGCCTTCTTTCAGGCTGTGCTTCTAATTATTAATTTATTATTTCTAATTTTCTTCACATGGCGCTTTTCTAAAGTTGCTGCATATTTACTAATTCCTTACTCTCTCTATCTCTTATTCTCTACTATGCTCACTTTTAATGTTTGGATGATGAATTAACGTACAAAAAAGAGTCCGGCATTTACCGGACTCTGGTATTTTAAAAGACAAATAAGATTACTTCACTAAAATCATTTTCTTAACATCTGTGAATTCGTTCCCGTTCACACCAGTAGCTTCAATCTTATAGAAGTAAACACCGCTGTTAATGCTTGATGCATTAAAGTCATAAGTGTGAACTCCTTGAGTAAAATCCTGGTTAACCAGTGAAGCAACTTCCTGACCAAGGACATCAAATATTTTCAAGCTGACTTTTGAATCAACTGCAAGCGAGAAAGTGATTTTTGTGCTTGGGTTAAAAGGATTAGGATAATTCTGATCAAGACTGAATGATGCTGGTGCAATAACTTTAACTTCAACTTCGTCAGAATAAGTGAATGTTCCATCGAAATCAATTTGCTTAAGTCTGTAAGTGTACTGACCTGAGCGTAAGTTCTGGTCAGAGAATGAATATGACTTTGGTTCTGTTGTGGTTCCGAAGCCGGGAACAAAACCAACTTCTGTAAATTCAGAGTTTGAATATTTTCTTTCGATACTGAATCCGCTGTTGTTAAGTTCAGAAGCAGTTTCCCAGAGAAGCTTAACATCACTGCCGATTACTGAAGCAATGAATGAAGTCAGTTCAACCGGAACTATTGAGATGTTCCAGGTTGCTGCAACTTCTGCAGCATCAAGAGCTCTGTTGTAAAATCTGAATTCATCCATAATCGAACCCGCAGGCATTCCTGCTGAAGTACCGTAACCACCAACCTTAAAATTATCAGAGCCAGTCATATTAAGTGCACCCGCTTGTGGTTGTGTAACAGTTAGAACGCCATTTATATAAGCATAAACTGTTGGTACTGATGAATCATAAACAAAAGTCAACACTGATGGTCCCGGACCAACACCAGGTACCGTTATATCTGTTCCACCAATTCCAGTGAGTCTCATA
>CAZLJI010000030.1:0-13508 GCA_964559565.1 uncultured Ignavibacteriaceae bacterium
TGAAGCTTACAAGTTAATTGAAACAAAGAAAACGTTATCTTAAAAAATTTTCATTCTAATAATACAGCGTAAAAATCATGTCTTCGCATAGAGTAGATAAAGTTGAACAGTTAATTAAGGAAGAGATTAGTTACATTCTTCTGCACAAAATGCAAGATGAAGATCTTGGTTTTATTACTGTAACTGACGTAAAAGCAAGTGCCGATTTAAAGATCGCAAAAATTTATCTCTCGGTTCTTCAAAAAGAAAGAAGAGAATTTGTTCTTAACAAAATCAACCAGCGGCTTGGGCATATCAGAAGCGAGCTTGCTCACAGGATCAGAATTAAATTTGTTCCCGAGCTGAAATTTTTTATTGATGACACACTCGATTACGTTGAAAAGATCGAAGGATTGATTAATGAAATTCACAAAAAGAATAATAACCAATCAATCACTTAATCTTTTCGATGCGGACTTCTCAGAGGGTGAAATAATTCTGATTGATAAACCTTCCGGCCCTACTTCTTTCCAGGTTGTAAGCAAGATTAGAAAAATTACAGGTGTGAAGAAGGTTGGTCATTCGGGCACACTTGATCCAAAGGCAAGCGGCTTGATGATTGTTTGTACCGGAAAGAAGACTAAAGAGATGGATCGTTTTATAAATCTAAATAAAACATATTCGGGAACAATCAGATTAGGCTTAACATCTCCTTCAATGGATCTTGAAACTGAATGTACGGAAATTCCTTTACCAAAGGATTTAGCTGAGCAAAAAATTTTCGAGGTGCGGGATAGTTTTTTAGGTGAAATTGAGCAAATACCTCCGATGTATTCGGCGGTAAAAGTTGATGGGAAAAAACTTTATAATCTTGCACGAAAAGGAAAAACGATTGTACGTGAACCAAGGAAAATTTTTATAGAGAAATTCGAGATTAAAAAAATTGATTTGCCGGATATTCATTTTATTATCACCTGTTCAAAAGGAACTTTTATAAGAGTTATAGCTGATGATTTTGGGAAGAAACTTAATTGCGGTGGAATTTTAGTTGAGTTACGAAGGACTGAAATTGGTGAATTTCAAGTTGATGATGCGATAAGAATGGACCAGTTATCTTCACAGATTTTTAATGTATCGACTTCCATATGTTAGATAATTCAGAAATCAAATATGGCTACATAACTTTTATTTCGGGGTTGATTAATATAAATTTACATCCTTTTGAAATAGCTATTTAAGATGAAGATAATAAAGGATTTAGCGGAAATTCAGCGGGATGGAAAAAGCGTAATTACTCTCGGCACTTTTGATGGGCTTCACCTCGGACACCAGCAGATTGTAGAGACTGTTATTCAAAAATCCAAACAATTTGGAGGAAGAAGTTTCCTGCTAACTTTTGAGCCGCATCCGAGGAAAGTTATTCCCGGAAGAAATGATGTAAAGTTGCTCAGTACCCTTAATGAAAAAATTGTTGTGTTGGAACAGCTTGGTCTTGAAAATTTATTTGTTATAAATTTTACAACAGAATTTTCCAAGCAAAATCCCGAAGAGTTCGTAAAAAAGTATCTAGTTGATGGCATCGGTTTGAAGGAAGTAGTTATTGGATATGACCATCATTTTGGAAAAGAAAGAGATGGAAACTTTGAATTACTGCAGAATTTGGGAAGCAAATTTAATTTTGCAGTTACGCTTATCCCAGAATTTTCTGTTGAAGGCGAAACCATCAGTAGTACGAAGATAAGGCATGCACTTCTTGAAGGTGATGTTGTTAAAGCAGGAAAGATGCTTGGCAGAAACTATTCTTTCAAAGGAAAGATTGTTCGGGGTGATGGAAGGGGAAGAAAGCTTGGTTTCCCAACAGCTAATCTCTCAACTGGAAATGCAGACAAGCTGATCCCAGCAAAGGGAATTTATGCAGCTGAATGTATAGTTGAAAATGAAAAACATTTTGGTTTGTTAAGTCTCGGAAGCAGACCAACATTTCATGTAGATGGAGATGTTATTCCCGAATTTTACATCTTTGAATTTGACCGAGATATTTATGATAAAATTATGCAGGTTAATCTGGTTAAAAAATTAAGGAATGAAGAAAAGTTTAACTCAGTTGACGAACTGATTATCCAGATGAAAAAGGACGAAGAAACAGGAAAAGAAATTTTAAGTAAACTAATTAATTAATCCCGGTCTATCAGCCGCTGGCGGATAGTTTCTGGGTTTATATCGTATAACTAATAATAAGGATTAAATAAAATGACAAAAGACGAAAAAGCCGAAATTATAAAAAAGTACGGCGGAAACGAAAAAGATTCAGGTAAAACTGAAGTACAGATCGCTCTTCTCACAAAAAGAATTAACGATCTGACTGAGCACTTTAATGCTCACGCTAAAGATCATCATTCAAGAAGAGGATTAATGATGATGGTTGGTAAAAGAAGAAGGCTCCTTGACTATCTAACGAAAAAAGATATTGAGAGATACAGAGCAATAATTAAAGATTTGAACATAAGAAAGTAAGGAAATTGAAATGATAGTTAAAAAGGAAGTCGAAATTGGTGGTAAAGTATTTTCGATTGAAACAGGAAGATACGCAAGACAGGCTAACGGCTCTGTTATGGTTCGCTACGGAGATACAATGGTTCTTGTTACTGCAGTTGCATCAACTGAAATAAAAGCAGATCAGGATTTTTTCCCTCTGCAGGTTGAGTACAGAGAAAAGACATCTGCCGCAGGAAAATTTCCAGGTGGATTTATAAAGAGAGAAGGCAGACCTACTGAAAAGGAAATTCTCAGCTCGAGATTGATTGATAGACCAATCAGACCTTTATTCCCTGAAAATTTTATGAACGAAACTCAGGTCATTGCATTTGTTCTATCTTATGATGGTCAGAACGATGCTGATGTTCTTAGTGCAGTAGGAGCTTCAGCTGCATTAGCAATCTCCGATATTCCATTTGATGGACCAATCGCAGAAGTCCGTGTTGGCAGAATTAACGGACAGTTAGTTGTAAATCCAACTCATTTAGAGATAGAGCAAAGTGATCTTGAACTAGTTGTAGCTGGAACCAGCGATTCAATTATCATGGTGGAAGGCGAATCGAAAGAATTAAGCGAAGATGATTTACTCAATGCTCTAAGGTTTGCACAGTCTGAAATCAAAAAGCTTGTTCAGCTTCAAAATGATCTCAGGAGTGAAGCTGGTAAGCATAAGTGGGAAATAAAAACAAATACAGTTGATGCAGAACTTAAAAAGGAAGTTCTTGAAATTGCCGGCGGTAAATTTAAAGATATCGTTCACTCAGTACTTGCAAAAGAAGAAAGAGCAGCAAAAAACAAACAGCTTCAGGAAGAAGTTGTTTTAGCGCTTGCAGAAAGATTTCCTGCGCAGGAAAAAGTAATTGGTTCTATTCTTCATGATCTTGAAAAAGAATTAATGAGGGAAAGAATTCTTACCGAAGGTATTCGTCTTGACGGCAGAAATACTACTCAAGTCAGACCAATTACTATTGAGTTGGGAGTTTTACCGCGAACTCACGGATCAGCTTTGTTTACAAGAGGAGAGACACAAAGCTTAACTACTGTAACTCTCGGTACTAAAAACGATGAGCAGATAATTGATGGTCTGCGCGAAGAGTACACAAAAAGATTTATGCTGCACTATAACTTTCCGCCATTCAGTGTAGGTGAAGTTGGAAGAATGACAGGTGTTGGAAGAAGAGAAATTGGACACGGCAACCTTGCTGAAAGAGCATTAAAGATGGTCTTCCCGGGAGAAGAAATTTTCCCATACACTGTGCGCGTTATTTCCGATATACTTGAATCAAATGGTTCATCATCTATGGCAACTGTTTGTGCAGGTTCGCTTGCTATGATGGATGCTGGAATTGGCATCAGCAAAAGTGTTGCTGGTATTGCAATGGGATTGGTGAAAGAAGGAGATCGTTATGCAATTCTTTCTGATATACTCGGAAATGAAGATCACCTTGGTGATATGGATTTCAAAGTTGCCGGAACTGCTGCTGGAATAACTGCTTTCCAGATGGATATTAAAATCCAGGGAATATCATTTGAGATTATGGAAAAAGCATTGCAGCAAGCACGCGAAGGAAGGCTTCATATACTTGGAATTATGGATCAGTCTCTCGGTAAACCGCGCGAACAGCTTTCTGAGTTTGCACCAAGATTAATTTCCATGAAAGTTGAACAAGATCAAATTGGATTAGTAATAGGTCCGGGTGGAAAAACAATTCAGGGAATGCAGCGATTGTTTGGTGTCGAAATTAATATTGAAGAAGATGGAACTGTTAATATTGCCTCACCTAATAAAGAGAATGCTGTAAAATGCAAAGAGTATATCAAAAAGATGACTGCAACCCCTGAGATTGGTGAAACCTACGAGGGCGTTATCACCAAGTTAATGGATTTTGGTGCGTTTGTTGAAATTATTCCGGGAAAAGAAGGACTCCTTCATATTTCCCAGATAGACAATAAGAGAGTTGATAAAGTAAGTGATTACTTTAAAGTTGGAGACAAAGTAACCGTTAAGCTCATAAAAATTGAAAACGGTAAACTATCTCTCAGCAGGAAAGAATTATTAAAATAGAAGACAGTAGACAGGAAGGATATCCTGACAATTAGCTGTCACTGAATATTATTCATTATTGAAATTTTTCGTAATTAATTTTAGTCGAAAAGCTCGTTATGCAAATTGAAATATATTTCTTCAATCAGCTTTTGCTATTGCTCGGATTTATGTTTTTAACTGAGCATAAAAATCCGCAGAAGGGCTTTTCATTTTTTAAAAGATTTTCAATGAAACATTTGATTTCATTAAGTGAGTTTGTACCAAATGGTAAAAGAAATTATTATCAACTCCACTTCCTCGCAAACACGTGTTGCCATTACGGAAGATGGAAACTTAGCCGACTTTTTTGTAGACTACCCTGAAAACCGCCGAATGGTGGGAGACATTTATCTTGGAAGAATAGCAAGAGTTCTTCCGGGGATTCGTGCTGCATTCATAGATATCGGAATGAAGCACGATGCATTCCTTCATTTTTCAGACATCGGTGAAAGGACACAGCAGCTCCAGGATATGCTCGGAGATGAAGATAGCGATGTTGATGAAGAGGAAGATTCTAATAATGGAAGTGCTTCTGTTCAAACCAAAACCGAACCCAAAAGAACAGAGCCTACAATTCCGACCTTGAAAAAAGGTCAGGAAATTCTTATCCAGATTATTAAAGAACCTGTCAGCAATAAAGGTGTACGTGTAACTTCTTCAGTTTCGCTCCCCGGTAGATTCTGCGTTCTTCTTCCTTATGATGATAAAGTCGGCATCTCAAAAAAGATTTACGATTACAAAGAGCGCAAAAGACTTCGTTACATTGCTCGGCAAATTGTTCCGGAAAATTATGGACTAATTATCAGGACAGTAGCGGCAAAGCAGGACGAGGAAATTCTTAAAGATGACCTGAAAAATCTTATGAAAACCTGGGAGAAGATTGAGAAGGAAGCTAAAACCCAAAATCCTCCGGCACTTGTTTACCAGGATTTGAATACAACCGTAAGTGTTATCCGTGATCTCTTCAATTCTGACATTTCGAAAATATTTGTCGATTCAAAAAAGCTCCATAAAGAAATAAAAAATTATCTGGAATTTGTTCAACCGGCTATCGCTGAGAAAGTTGAGCTTTACAAATCCACATACGGCATATTCAATACTTTCAAAATTGACGAGCAGATTAAAACCTTAATGGGAAGAAAAGTTTCTCTTCCCAGTGGCGGTTATCTTATTATTGAGCATACTGAAGCAATGGTTGTAATTGATGTTAACAGCGGAAAATATGCAAAGAGCAAAGATCAGGAATCGAATTCACTCAAAACGGATCTTGAGGCTTCCCGTGAAATAGCGCGACAATTGCGCCTTCGTGATATTGGCGGAATTATTGTGATAGATTATATAGATCTCGAAGATGATAAGAACAGGAAAAAAGTCTACGATGAGTTGAAGAAGGAATTTAGAAAAGACAGGGCAAAGGTATCAATTTTGCCGATGTCCGATTTTGGATTGATTCAAATTACTCGACAGCGTATCAGGCAAAATATAGTTCAGGCAATCAAAGAAGTTTGTCCTGAATGTCACGGCACTGGCTTGTTGACCAAAAGTTCTCATCTTGTTTATGATCTTGAAAGCTGGTTGAAAAAATTCAGAAGGAAATCGCGTGAGAGAAGTATCATCATAAAATCTCATCCGTCAACTATAGCAAAAATCAGAGAAGGAAAGATCAAGTCCCTATTCAAGCTTCAATTCAAATATCTTGTAAAAATTACTTTAAGGGAAGATGCAAGCTTGTCTGCGGATGCTTTTGAATTTTATTCAGCGAAAAACGGGCATGATTTAACCCGGGAATTTGATTAGTTTTAATTATATAATAATCTGAAAATTGGAGTAAGACCATGAAATTTTTCATAGACACAGCTAACATTGATGAAATAAAAGAAGCGGCTGCACTTGGTATTCTTGATGGAGTAACAACAAACCCTTCACTTGTTTCTAAAGAGGGAAAAGATTTTAGAAAACTTCTTGATGAAATTCTGAAAATTGTGGATGGGCCTGTCAGCGCAGAAGTTATTTCGACAGATTATGAAGGAATACTTAAGGAGGGGCGAGATCTTGCTTCAATTCATAAAAACATTGTTGTAAAAATTCCATTAATAAAAGAAGGATTAAAAGCCTGTAAGACGCTTACTAGTGAAGGAATAAAAGTAAACGTTACTCTCTGCTTTTCACCGAATCAAGCGATCCTGGCTGCAAAAGCAGGAGCTACTTACATAAGTCCTTTTGTTGGAAGACTTGATGACATAAGCACAAGCGGTATGGATTTGATTTCGCAGATAGTTCAGATTTACAGAAATTATAATTATAAAACTCAGGTTCTGGTAGCCAGTGTGAGACATCCTTTACATGTTGTAGAATCAGCGCTGATCGGAGCTGATGTATGCACAATTCCGTTCGAGGTAATTAAAAAGATGTTCAATCATCCATTGACTGATATCGGACTTGAAAAATTTCTTAGCGATTGGAAAAAACTTAAAAAATAAACACAGAATTCTTATAAAATTTATTTCAATGGGGCAACTAAATGAAAAAAACTACATTCAACAACATTCATAAAAAATTTGGGGCAAAGCTGGTTGAGTTTGCCGGATACGAAATGCCTATCCAGTACTCTTCTATAATTGCTGAACATAAAGCCGTTCGTAATTCAATAGGTGTGTTCGACGTTTCTCATATGGGCGAAGTATTTGTTACGGGGGATAAAGCTCTCGATTTTGTTCAGTATATAACAATTAATGATGCATCAAAACTTTTTCCGGGAAGAGTGCAGTATTCAGCAATGTGTTATCCTGATGGCGGTATAGTTGATGATCTTCTCGTTTACAAAATATCTCATAACGAATATTTACTTGTTATAAATGCTTCTAACATCGATAAAGATTTTAACTGGATGAAGGAGAACAACAAGTTTGGTGTAACATTAAATAATCGAAGCGAGGAATACTCATTGCTAGCTGTTCAGGGACCGAATTCCGGAGAAGTAATTAAAAAATTAGTTTTTAATATGCCTGAACTTGAATACTATCACTTCACCAAAGGTAAGATTGCTGGAATAGATATGATTATTTCCAGAACAGGATACACAGGAGAACTTGGATACGAATTGTATTTCACAGGTAATATATCTCAAGCTGAAAAAGTCTGGGAAGAAGTATTTAAAGCAGGAAAAGAATTCGATATTCAGCCAGTTGGACTCGCTGCACGTGATTCTCTTAGACTTGAAATGGGATATTGTCTTTATGGAAATGATATCGATCAAACGACAAATCCAATTGAAGCTGGGCTTGGCTGGATTACAAAAACTGAAAAGGGAGACTTCATCGGTAAGAATGCAATTTTAAAAATGAAACAGGAAGGACCAACCAGGAAACTTGTCGCTATGATTTCAGACGAAAAAACTTTTCCAAGACACGGATATGATATAACAGTCGAAGGCAAGAAAGTCGGAGTTATAACAAGTGGTACGGTGAGCCCAGTACTGGAAAAACCAGTTGCTCTCGGTTATGTTAATAAATCATTTAACGCACCGGGCAGCACAGTTGCTTTCAAGATAAGAGACAAAGAATTTCCTGCACTAGTTACAAAACTTCCATTTGTTAAGAAGTAAGGTATAGATGAAACTTGACGTTTTATTTTCGCCCGTCCAGGCAGATGAACTTTTCTTTACAGGAAAAACTACTGTTGTAATTGATGTTTTACGGGCTTCATCAACAATAATTACCGCACTTACGAATGGTGCCAAAGAAGTTATTCCTGTCGGGACTATTGAATTTGCGGTAAAAGTTTCCGGTGGGATTTTTGGCGGACACACTCTCCTCGGTGGAGAGCGTAACACTAAAAAAATCGAGGGATTTGCTTTGGGTAACTCCCCTTCAGAATACACAAATGAAATTGTTTCCGGAAAGTCAATAGTATTTTATTCTACTAATGGTTCGCGTGCGATTGTCAAAGCCAAGTATTCAGCAAATCTGTTTATATGTTCATTTAATAATTTGAAGACACTTGCAGAGCATCTTAAAAAACTGAATGAGGATGTAATAATACTTTGTGCAGGGAACAATAATTTTTTCAGTCTCGAAGATTCTGTCTGCGCTGGTATGCTCGTTACTGAGTTGATAGCAGGAAACAAAACTGCTGAACTTACAGATGCTTCAACGGGTGCTTTAGCTTTATATAAATCATTTGGAAAAAATATTTTTAAAATGTTAAGTGAAACAGATCACGGACAACTTTTAATTACTAATGGTTTTGAGGGTGATCTGAAAGCTTGTGCTGCATTCGACAGCACAAATGTGATTCCATTTTATGCAGGGAACACATTAAAAGTTTTAAAATAAGCAACCTTCAGAATGGCTGTAAAGAAAAAAAATTTAAACGGCAAGAAAAATAATTCTGGTAAGAATTATTTCAACTTCTCTTCTGAGAAGAAGAAAAGAATTGCCGGCATTTTTCTTATACTTTTCTCTCTTTTCCTCTTACTATGTATTGTATCGTACAGCAGGAAAGATGAAGTTTTACTTGAAAACTCTATTTTCTCGGGCGTTGATTCACACAACTGGCTTGGAATAATCGGCGCACATTTTTCTTATTTCTTCATCAAATCAACAATCGGTTATTTTTCCATTGTATTTCCCGCAATTTTATTTTTATGGGGAATTTCATTCTTCAAACATTTCACCTTTAAAACACTTATTCACACAACGAACTTTTTATTAATTATCGGACTTACTCTCGCTGCTTTCTTCGGAGTTTTGAAAGCTGGTTTAGAATTTTTACCCGGCACAAAAGAGCTCAGAGGAAATGTTGGCGAATATCTTGGAATCTGGCTGAGCGGTTTATTTGGAACTGCTGGAAGTATTCTGTTCCTTCTCTTTGTCTCCGCTACTGTACTTATCTTCGCTTTTGATGTTAAAATTGAAAATATTTTTCATTTCATTAAAAATATGTTTGCCTCAGATACAGCAGGGGAGATAAAGATTAACAAGGATGAAGAAGACACTTCCAATCTTGAAAAAATCAAGAAGCTCGGCAAAGAAAAGAAAAAACCCGTTGTTGTTGATGAAAATGATCTTTCGGCTGAAGAGTTAATGGAAGAAGAAGCAGAGGCGCAGACTCAGATCCAGATTATCAGAAAAGCAGAAACTGAAGTAATGGAAGAAAATGAAATTTCTGCCAGCGATAGAAAAAAAGTTGATCTTGAAAAGACAGGAGAGCTTCCGACAAAGAAAAGTGCTGTTGTTGATGATGATGACGAAGAAAAGAAACTTCCTGATCCATGGGAAGAAAATTTGGATTATGAATTGCCCGGTCTTGAGCTCCTTCAGCCAGCAGCTGCTGAAGATATTAAAGTAGCCGAAGAAGAGTTGACCAGGAATGCGGAACTGCTCAAGGATAAACTAAAACTTTTTGATATTGAAATTCAGAATATATCAGTAACTCCCGGACCAGTTGTTACTCTCTATGAAATTGTTCCAGCACCCGGAGTTAAAATCAGTAAAATTGTTGGGTTGGAAAACGATATTGCACTTGCGCTTTCTGCAAGAGGTATTCGAATTATCGCACCAATCCCTGGCAAAGGAGCAATAGGTGTTGAAATTCCTAATGCTGAAGCTGCGATTGTAAATGCACGGGCAGTACTTGGTAAAGTGCGGGATTCGAAATTGCAGTTACCGTTATCACTTGGCAAAACAATCAGCGGCGATGTATACCTGACTGATCTTTCATTAATGCCTCATCTTCTTATCGCAGGTTCAACTGGTTCAGGAAAAAGCGTTGGCATAAATATGATAATCAGCAGTTTGCTCTATTCGAAAATTCCTGCTGATGTAAAGTTTATTCTTGTAGATCCTAAAAAAATTGAACTTTCCTTCTACAATAAATTAAGAAGACATTACCTTGCCGTTTCACCTGATATTGATGAAGAAATAATAACTGTGCCGCAGAACGCAGTGCTCATGCTCAAGTCAGTTGAGATTGAAATGGAAAAAAGGTACGACAGACTTGCAAAGGCTGGAGTAAGAAACATTGTTGATTACAATAAAAAAATAGATAATCCTAAATCCAAACCACACGATACTGAATCAATAAAACATCATCATTTGCCATATCTAATCGTTATAATTGACGAGCTTGCTGATTTGATGATAACTGCAGGAAGAGATGTTGAAGAGCCGATTACAAGATTGGCTCAGCTTGCTCGCGCCGTTGGAATTCATCTGGTGCTCGCAACTCAAAGACCTTCAGTTAATGTTATCACAGGTTTAATAAAAGCGAACTTCAGTTCGAGGATAGCTTACCCGGTTGCAACAAAAATTGACTCACGAACAATTCTTGATATGAATGGTGCAGAACAACTGCTTGGCAGAGGTGATATGCTGTTCCTTCCAACTGGTTCACCTAAACCGATAAGGATGCAAAATGCATTTATTTCTACTGATGAAGTTGAAAGCATAACAAACTATATTTACTCTCAGCCGTCTTATTCAAAGCCATATTACTTGCCTTCGATATATGACAAGAAAAAAGGTTCCTCCTCCGGATTCTCTGCTGATCTTGATCCGATGTTCGAGGAAGCGGCCAAGGTGATTGTTCGGCATCAACAGGGCTCCGTTTCGCTTTTACAGAGAAAGTTAAAATTAGGATATTCACGTGCTGCAAGAATAGTTGATCAGCTTGAAGATGCAGGAATTGTTGGACCGAATGACGGAAGCAAAGCTCGTCAGGTTTTAGTTGAAAATGATGAGCAGCTTGAAACTGTTTTGAGATCACTTTAATAAAGGAAAGATGATGATTACCAGAATTATATTAGCATCAATTTTTATTCTAACATTTATTACCTCCGGTTTTGCTCAGGAAAATGCCAACGCAGTTTTAAAAAACATACAAAACAAGTTTGGATCCATTAACGATCTTTCTGCGCAGATAACTCAATCTGTAAATGATAAAGTCAATCTTAAAGGAAAAGTATTTTATAAGAAAGAAAATCATTTGAGATTCGAATTCGACAATATGCTCATTGTATCAGACGGTGAAACATCCTGGAATTACAACAAGAAACAAGATAAAGTAATAATCAGTGATTATGATACTGAGGGAAATAAAATTCTCTCAATCCGTCAAATCATTTTCGAATATCCTGAAGATTGTGAGCTGAACACCTTTGAATCAGAAGGGAACAAAGGTCTTGAGTTAATTCCGAAAGATGACACTTTTAGTTTTAATTCCGTTAAGCTTTTTATTGATTCTGAATATCTTATAACAAAAGTATTAGTTGATGATCCAGCCACAGGAACAATTCAGGTTGATCTATCAAACTATCAACTAAATAAAAACTTACCTGATAGTTATTTCTCATTTACTCCACCCGAAGGAAGTCAGGTTCTTGATCTCAGATAGTGTAAAAAAAATACCTGCACTGAGAGGCATTTTAAACTTTTTAATCTCAGTTGGGCTGGCTGTACTATTCCTTTACCTTGCCTTCTCTGATGTGAATTTTAGTGAAGTTATGGAATTAGTGTCTCGCGCCTCACTTCTGTGGATAATTATCTTTGCCGCCTCGATAATGCTGGGTCATTATATAAGAGCACTTCGCTGGAAGATTATCCTGCATTCCGTAAAACCTGATGTCAAGATGTGGAATTTATTTGGTGCGTTAATGATTGGATACGGAGTTAATTGTGTAACTCCAAAACTTGGCGAAGTCACTCGTGCAATTATGATCGGGAAGTATGAAAATCTTTCCCGGTCTTCAATGTTCGGAACAGTTATAGTCGAAAGGGTAATTGATATAATTTCTATGGGGTCAGCAGTATTGATCTCAGCATTTATATGGAGCTCAAGTTTATATGAAGCGTTTCCATGGCTTGAAGCGACACTTTATATTTCAGCAATTGCATTATTTATCGTTCTTTTGATGATATATCTTTCAGTAAAGCTTAAGGAGAAATTTTATGGTCATCTCTTAAGATTGATTGGAAGAGTATCTCCCAATCTTGCTGAACGGCTTGGGTACATTTTTGAAATGTTAATTCAAGGTTTTACAACTTTAAGAGGCACAAAAAACTTTTTACTTACATTTATTACTTCAGTAATAATTCTTCTTATCTATGCGTTAACATCTTATTTCGGATTCTTTATGCTTGATATGCAATTAGGTAACAACGTAACCTTTTCAATGGGTTGGATTGTAATGAGCATAAGCGCAATTGGTGTTGTAATTCCAACACCAGGTGCAACTGGTTCTTATCACGCACTAGCAAAAAGTACTCTTGTTCTTTTATTTGGCTTCGGAGAAACAATCAGCGCAGCCTACGCTTTTCTTACACACATTATATCTTACATTTTATTTATCATTGCTGCACTTGTAATGTTCTTCATTCTTAACAAGCAGCATACAAGCCTTCTAAATATCTTTAAATCAAATTCTGAAGAGACATGAAAAAAATCACACTTTTCTTTTTATTAATTATTGCCTCTGATTTTTCTTTAGCACAAGTTGAATTGAAGGGTACTATGGGAATTAATTTCCTAAGCTTTCCCTCTGTTCAAGATTATATCAATGAAAATTTTGCTCCTTCTAATGCTCAATTAAATACATTCAGTTCAGCGGTTATCTTTACAGGCGAAGTAGGAACATTTCTAAGCAAGTCATTTGAACTTAGCATTGAAATACCTTACCAGATTTATTCTTACACAGAGAATGTGGGTCCGGGACAATATGAACTTGCCTATAATTCCTTTATGCCATCAGCAATGGCTTATTATGTACTATTAGGAACTGGTTACAATGTTAAGTTTGGCGGCGGTGCAGGCGTACGTTTCATAGACGTAACCGAAGGCAAAAAATGGCAGGGAACAGAAGATACTTTCACTTCAGTAGGTTTCGGAGGTGTCTTGCGTGCAGAAGCTAATA
>CAZLJI010000031.1:0-13178 GCA_964559565.1 uncultured Ignavibacteriaceae bacterium
GTAAACGAACTGTTTAAACTTTTTATACATTTGTATTAAATATTTAAACAGTTTTTATCTTTATAAAAAATAGTAGTGCACTTTCTAAAGAAAATTCCTGGTGCTATACCGGAAAAATCGAGACGCTTAAAACCACTACTAAGCATATACTTGATCCCGTCTGCATAATCATTTCGTTCTGAATCATCTAAAATCATAACACCAGATTCTGAGAGATACTTTAAACTAGCTTTTATACAGTCGTTTCTGAATAATCCATCAATGATAATCACATCAAATTTTCCAAAAGCAGATAACGCTTGAATATAATCTTCGGCAGTTTCAGATGAGACAAGTTTTATTTCAACATTCGAAATCTTTTTCTTAATTATATTTTGGAACCAGGTATTATCGTGTTCAACAGAAGTAACTTTTTTTACTCTTTCTGCAAAAAAGAGTGTGGAATTACCGCTTCCAAATTCCATAACATTCAAATTATTATTCAATCTATCCTTAATAAAATCAACTGCAGAGTATGTGAACCATGGAATAGGGTTCAAGTTTGCATCTACGGATTCTTTTAATTTAAAGGAATTGAACCACCCTGTTTGCACAAGGTAACCGAATGAACGAAAAGAAACCAAGGAAAAAAACACTTTTGGTTCACTAAGTAATTTTAAGACAGTCTTAAATTTTTCTTTTATTGTCAAAGACATTCATCAAGTATTGAAAAAGTGTAACAAAAAATATTGATTTAAGTATCATCCTGAACTGAACAATAAACCTTTCATGAAATGCAAGTGAAAATATAATTAGAGAATAAGATATTAGCGTTGCAACCGCTGAACCAATAATTCCAAATTTTGGAATAAGGATAAAGTTCAGAATAATATTTAAAATCATGCCTATAAAATTTCTACTGAAAGATAACTTAGTCAAGTTCTCGTTAATTAGATATTGACTGCTTGCAACACCAAGAAAAACAGCAACCCCAGCCCAGATATAAATTGTTAAAACCGGAGCTGCTTGTGAGAACTCGTTTCCAAATAATAATTCTACGATTTGAGATGAAAGAAAAGTAACGGGAACAGCTATTCCAATTGCAAGCCAGGTTAGAAGATCGTAAAGCTTTTGCATTCGGTTGTTATAAAATTCTTGACTGACATTCTTAGCATTTACAATTGCAGGGAAAATGGAGTTGCATAAAGTAACAGGAATGAAATACCAGGCTTCGCATAATCGTACTGCTGCTGAATAATAACCAACAGCTTCTACACTCATCATATTCTTAATCATTATCTGATCAATTCTAACGTAAATCATTACTACAACTCCTGAGAGGGCCAGAGGCCATGAGTCTTTTAAAAGTGATGAGGCTAATGCTTTCGAATATTTCCAATTAAAGATTGAAAATTTATTATGATGATATACTGCAATAAGTCCAACTACTAAAGCTAAGTATTCAAAAACGACTGCAAATACAAAATATATCAGCGGAGCTTTGATAAGAATAAATATTACCTTCAATGCCGATGAAAGAATGACCGATGCGGACAAAGCATAAGCATTGTATTTCGCCTTAACTATTCCCCTGAAATAATACTCGATTACTGAGAATGACTGAAACAAAAACGATCCGGAGAGTATTAATATCAGTATGGCTGTATAGGTCTCTTCACGTGTCAGAAATAACGTAGCTGCGATTATAATTATTGCAGAGACACTGCCCGCTAGCCTTAGAAAAAAAACCGTACCATTAATTTCCTCCTTCCTATCCGGATACTTAACTATTTCCCTCGTGGTGATTGCCTCCAAGCCTAATGTACTTAACGATGCGAACAACCAGAAAAAACTTAGTGCGTAGCTGAAAAGTCCGAAATCCTTTGGTCCCAAATACCTAACAACAAAAATGGTAACAACGAAAGAAATCCCCATCCGAAGAAATCTTTCAAAGAAGAGCCAGGATGTGTTAGCAAAATATTTTTTGAATGAATCGGATGAGAAATCTATCTTCGTCTTAATATTTCCCTGCGATTCGTTCAACTTTTTGTTTTCTCCGAGAATTTCTTTTTGACATTAACCACAATTCCAAAAACTAATCCGAGCATAATGATAGAGCTGAATGTAAGTGAAAGGTATTTAGAAATAACAAAAGATTCCGGCATATATGTGAATTCAATCTTATGATTTCCTTTTGGCACAACAATTCCTCTGAAGCCGTGATTCGCACGGTGAATTTGTGTTTCTACTCCATCAATAAAAGCTTTCCATCCTGTATGAACTTTAAATAATTTGTAATCAGTCTCCCCATTCATATAAGTATCACCTAAAAATATGAAGTTGTTTCCGCTGGCATTTACATCAAGCTGAATAAATTCATGATCAAATTTTTCAATTTGAACATAAGCTGTACTGTCAGGTGCTTGAATCCCCGCCATTTCTTCTTCTGTAAATGCAATGTATGCAGGATCGAACTGTGTATTCTTCACCATATTAATTATTTCTAATCCTGATTTTTTAGCAACCTGATTTACAAAATAAGCTCTTGGCAAGGCATTTCTATTTAAATAAACGAAAGATTTATCTCCTGAGTAAACAAGCTGCAATTCAGGTGAGTTAACTTCTTTATCAAAGATTATGTATTTAACATTAAGCATTCTCCAGAATGTTGGATTAGCTGGTGAACCAAGAACATCATAATAATCCTGTATTGCACGCGGCTTTATACCTGAATAACCGTAAATATCATACATCAAAAAGTAAGAGAGATAGTTTGAATTTTGGTTCAAGGATCCGATCGAGCCATCCTGCTTCAGGTTTAAAACTCTGTAAACAGATTTGTCACCAATATTTTCAATTGCCTGAATGTAATCTGGTTTATTAAATAGCTGCTCGATGTTTGAACTTTCAATGAAAGTTTCACCGCGGTAATTTATTCTGAAAAGATCGACCACTACTAAAACTGTAATTGCGATAACCATCAGGTCAGCACTTAATTTTTTCTTAACAAATGCAAACGCAAGTCCAAATGTTGCAGCAGTGAAGAAGAAAGCAAGGCGAAAATCTGAAAGAAACATATCACCCATATAATCGTGAATTGCCTGAAGTCTTGCGCCTTTATCTGGATTACTTGCCGCTCTTGCGATGAACCAGTCTTTTAATGGAGATCCAAGTAACAATGTTAGTACAAAAATGCCGCCGAGAACATAAAATGTATTACGAATTATTTTTCCAATTTTCTCATCCGGATTTTCTTTCAGAGAAATAATCTTTACTAAACCTAAACCAGCAAGTATCGGAAAGCTTAGTTGAACCAAAACAAGTATCATGGATGGTACCCTGAACTTGTCAAAGAACGGGAAGTAATTGAACATGAGATCATAAACCAGTGGTAAAGTTCTTCCAAAAGAAATCAGCAAAGCAATGGCAGAAAGAATTGTAAAGAATCGCACTAAAGGATTCTTCCAGTTTACTATCATCGAAAAGAGTGCAAGAAAGAAAATTATGACACCCATGTACATTGCAACATCAACAAAAGGCATTTGGCCAAAATAAGTGTTTACTTCCACCGGTTGGTTTTGAGAGAGAGGTCCTTGGTAAGTTGATTTACCAAATCCGTAATATGAAGGAATCATAAAAGTCAAAACTTCTCCCGGGGAGAATGACCAATTTGTCGCATATTGGTAAAAATCTGACTCCGACTGCTTTGTTAGTCCTGTTTGTTTCTCAAGAATACTTTCAGTTCCTCTGGTTGAGAAAGGAGTGTACTCATAAACTTGAGTAAGGTTGTCTGATTGAATTAGTAAACCAATAACTACTGCTAAAACAAAAACTGCAAGAGATTTTAAAAGTTGGTAAGTAAGAAGCTTATCCTTTAATCTTAATGATCTAAAAAAGAAATAGATGAAATAAATCATCACAGCAAAAAAGATGTAGAATATAATCTGAACATGCCAGCCAAGGAACATTGCATCCATAAAAAAGACGAGTAGAAAAACTTCTAACAATTTTATTCGTTTCTGAAAGTTGAAAAGTAGCAAGAAAATGATGGGGAAAACCCACAATGATGTTAGCTTCGTAACATGTCCAATGAATAGAAAGACAATTAAACCAGTACTGAATGAAACGGCAAGTGCAACTAACAGACTTGTGAGTTTATTCTTCGTCTGTAAATAAAAAAATGCGAACATTGTGTAAGCAAGGGCGAGGAGGTAAAAAGTCCATTTAGCATAGTCAACAACAAATGGGCTGCTAAAAATATCACGAATAGCATTAATACTAACATAAACGAAATTAAACCATTTAAATCCAACGGCGATGGCATAAGCGGGCATACCACCAAATATATACGGATTCCAGAGAGTGTATTCACCTGTGTTGTTTTCAATATAAGTTTTAGCACTCATACTTGTAATTATATCACCAGATTGAAAAGTCTTTCCTCCGAAATAAAGTGGTGAGAAGAAAAAGAGAAACAAAGCTAGAATTACCAATGCAAAAATTGGTATATGGTATTTCTCGGGTACATATTTGCTTAAGCTGAATGTCGAAAAAAATGTTGACTTTTCTTCTTTGGCTGATTTGGATCTAGTAGTTTTTTTTGTTGACATGTTATTCCAAAAATTTTTATTCTTTTTTTGCGATGAAATTTATTCCTGAGCCGGTTTTACTTTCAGTAGTAAAATCCAGGTTCATCATCATTAAAGTAAATGGAAACGTTAAGAGATAATATAAAGGTAAAATCAGAAGAAATAGTTTTGAGATGTTCAGTAAAAGCATTGGGTATTTTATACCAAGACGCCAGGCTTTATCTCCCCAAAATCCGTAAGTGTATCTGCTTTTGTAAGTGGAAAATCCAAGTGGATGAAGTTTCGATTCGAGATCTTCTTTTGAGTAACCATCTCTTGCGTGTTCACCAATAAAACTTTCTTCTTCATTCTGATGAACATCACTTCCGCCATAAATGGAAGGAGAATTAATTAAAAGATATCCGCCTTTTCTCATTGCATTATAAAAATTACTGAAGACTTTTTGATCTGCTGGGATATGTTCCATAACATCAACACAAACTATGAGGTCAAATTTGTTCTGATGATTGATGGAAGTTAAGTCTTCAATTGAGAAGGAAACATTTTTAATTTTTTTTTGTTTGAAGAAATTCTTGCAGTCATTAACCCAGTCTTCTTTAACATCAACACTTAGAATATTGCATGGCTTTAGTTTAGCAGCCATAAAATAGGTGTACTGTCCAAAACCAGAACCAGCATCGTAAATATCAATATTCGAATTAGCTAATTTTTTCCTAAGTTCTCTCAATTCTCGCCTAACATACCAGGAACGGAGAAACATCACATCAAGAGTTTTATAAAATAAAATTCTGAGAAATGGAAACTTCCGAATAGTATCAGCGAAAATATTCTTTATGGGATCGTAATACATCTTAACGATGGCTGATGGAAAATGGGAGATGGAAGATATTAAAATAGATCATTCGAAAAATCAATTACTCAAAAATTAATAATTCAGGTAGGAAATTTTAATAAAAAATGTATGTCATCGAATTTAAGGACGATATTGTCTATCCATCTTACATCTGCCATTAAACATCTTCCATTTTAACTTTTATCTTTAATTACATATTCCCTGTCATCCATTGCATTATGTGCAATAACTTCACCGAGCAAACCTACTGCAAACAACTGAACTCCAACAATAATTAATAACATTCCAAGAAAAATTATCGGTCTGTTACTCAAAGGAATTCCCTGGATCCAAAGGATTGTCATGTAACCAAGAATAGCAAAACCAATGAAAAAGGATATGGCTCCCAAAAAACCAAAAAAATGCATTGGACGTTTTATGTACCTGGTAACAAAAGTAACTGTAACAAGATCAATAAATCCTTTAAAGAAACGGGATATACCGAATTTCGTTTTACCATATCTGCGAGGATGATGCATTACAGGAACTTCAGTAATTGAATATCCTTGCCATTTCGCCAGCACTGGTATATAACGATGAAGTTCTCCATAAACTTTAACATTTTCAACAACTTCTTTTTTGTAAGCCTTCAAGCCGCAATTGAAGTCGTGAATTTTAATCCCACTTATTAGCCTGGTAACATAGTTGAAAAATTTTGAAGATATTTTTTTAATAAATGGATCCTGTCTCTTCTTCTTCCAACCCGAACAAAGATCATAACCATCTTCCAACTTTTTTAAAAGACTGTGAATCTCCCCCGGATCATCCTGCAAATCTGCATCCATAGTTACAACGGCATGACCGGTTGCTACCTTAAAGCCAATATGCAAAGCAGCTGATTTACCATAATTTTTTCTGAAGCTTATATATCTAAACCGGTTATCTGTCTTCGTAATTTCTTTCAATTTTTGCAGGGAAGAATCCGTACTGCCATCATCGATAAGAATAACTTCATAATTAATGTTTATCCTGCTCAACGCTTTTCTTAATTCGTGGCTTAATGGAATAATAGATTCTTCCTCATTAAAAAGAGGAATTATGATTGAAATTTTTTTAAATGAAGATCTAACTCTTTCAGATTGAGTTGATTGATTGGGTTTGTGATGATAGCGTTTTCTGCGGCTGTTGTAACGCTTATATCCAAAGGACTGCTGCTTTTGCGTTTCTTGCTGGGGTTCCTTTTCTTCCACTTATTAGGTCTTTTCTGAGTTTATATTAACTGTTAGAAAACATTAAATTTTCAGCATTAAATTTTGCTTCAAAGTTAACCCAAACCTAAATGAAATACAATTTTTCAACAATACCACCATTTTAGGTTAAATTCTGTCACTCACTCCCTACCATTATTTAATCTTGACTATTTTGTATAGATAACGTAAGTTTGAACCACGAAACAATAATAATAGTTGGAATGTCAACAGATATTATTTAGGAAATTTAATGAGCTCAACAGAAGTATCAAAAATAGAAGAACTAGCGAATAAAGAATATAAGTACGGTTTTGTGACTGAAATTGAAGCCGATACTCTTCCAAAGGGATTAAACGAAGATATTATAAGACAACTCTCAGCCAAGAAAAACGAACCCGAGTTTATGCTTGCGTGGAGACTTAAAGCTTATCGACACTGGTTGACGATGAAGGAACCTCATTGGGCAAATGTTCAATACTCTCCTGTCGATTATCAGGATTTGTCATATTACTCAGCTCCAAAAAAGAAACCAACGTTAAAAAGTTTAGATGAAGTTGATCCGGAGTTACTTGATGTGTACAAGAAACTTGGAATTTCTCTTGATGAACAAAAAAGATTGACTGGAGTTGCCGTTGATGCTGTTTTTGATAGTGTTTCTGTTGCAACAACGTTTAAAGATAAGCTGAATGAAATGGGAATTATTTTCTGTTCTTTTTCGGATGCTGTTCAGAATCATCCCGAACTAATCAAAAAATATCTTGGAAGTGTTGTCCCATACACCGATAATTTTTATGCTGCGTTAAACTCAGCAGTATTTAGTGATGGTTCATTTGCTTACATTCCAAAAGGTGTCCGATGTCCAATGGAGCTTTCAACTTATTTCAGAATTAATGCAGCAAACACCGGTCAGTTTGAACGAACATTAATCGTTGGAGATGAGGGTTCTTATGTCAGCTATCTTGAAGGATGCACAGCACCCATTCGAGACGAAAACCAATTACACGCAGCAGTTGTTGAACTAATCGCTCTAGATAATGCACAAATAAAATATTCAACGGTTCAAAACTGGTATCCCGGCGATAAGGAAGGCAAAGGCGGGATTTACAATTTTGTAACAAAGCGTGGTGCCTGCAGAGGAATCAACTCAAAAATTTCGTGGACACAGGTTGAAACCGGTTCAGCAATTACCTGGAAATATCCGAGCTGTATTCTACAGGGAGATAATTCTATTGGAGAATTTTACTCTGTTGCTTTAACCAACAATCGTCAGCAGGCAGATACCGGAACAAAGATGATTCACTTAGGAAAGAATACAAGAAGCACAATAATCTCAAAAGGAATCTCGGCTGGAAAAAGTCAGAATAGTTACCGAGGTTTAGTAAGAATTGGAAAAAAAGCAGAAAATGCTCGTAATTTTTCCCAATGCGATTCTCTTCTGCTTGGAGACAAATGCGGTGCTCACACTTTCCCCTATCTCGAAATAAATAATTCAACGGCAAAAATGGAACACGAAGCTACAACATCTAAGATTGGTGAAGATCAGATTTTTTATCTGAACCAAAGAGGAATTTCAACTGAAGAAGCCATTGGATTGATTGTTAACGGTTATTGCAAAGAAGTGTTTGCTGAACTTCCGATGGAGTTTGCTGTTGAAGCACAAAAATTATTAAGTGTTAGTCTTGAGGGAAGTGTAGGATAGTAACACTCGTCATTCTGAATCCAGTTTTATCGGGATGAAGAATATTAGTTCGCAATTATATTCTTCGCTACGCTCAGAATGACATCAACGTCAATTAGAAAAATTAAAGGATAAAAAATGTTAGAAATAAAAAATTTACACGCCGGTATAGAAGGAAATGAAATTCTAAAAGGAATTGACTTGAAAATTAACGTCGGTGAAGTTCACGCGATTATGGGTCCGAACGGATCAGGGAAAAGTACGCTTGCACAGGTTCTTGCAGGAAGAGAAGGTTACAATGTTATTCGAGGTGAAGTTACTTATAACGGAAAAAATCTTCTTGATTTAGCTCCCGAAGACAGAGCAAGAGAAGGAATATTTCTCGCATTTCAATATCCAGTTGAAATACCGGGTGTCTCAAATACCAATCTTTTAAAGACAGCACTGAATGAAATAAGAAAATATCGTGGTGAAGAAGAACTTGATACAATGGAATTTCTAACTCTTATTAAAGAAAAAATGAAATTAGTTGAACTCGATCAGAAATTTATGAGCAGGGCTGTTAATGAGGGTTTCTCAGGCGGAGAGAAAAAGCGAAACGAAATTTTTCAGATGGCAGTACTGCAGCCAAAGCTGGCAATACTGGATGAGACAGATTCAGGACTTGATATCGATGCATTGAAAATTGTTTCCAACGGAGTAAATAAGCTTCGCTCAAAAGATAATGCAACCATTGTTGTAACTCACTATCAACGTCTTCTCAATTATATTGTTCCGGATTTTGTTCACGTTCTTTACAATGGAAAAATTGTCAAATCAGGTGGGAAAGAATTAGCTTTTAAGCTTGAAGAGATGGGTTATGATTGGGTTAAAAACGGAAAAGTAGAGGAAGTAGTTAATAACTAATGAATAAGTCAATTGAAATTAAAGATTGGTATATCTTAAACTTTGGTGAGTTTGAGAAAAGATTGAATGGCGGGAAAGAAAGTTCCATTCACCAAAAGAGGAAAGAAGCGCTTTCAAACTTCAGTAGATTGGAGTTCCCCACAATCAGAGATGAAGAATGGAAATATACAAGCATTGCTCCATTGCTTAAACATAATTTTGTCCCGAATTATGAAAAGAAAATTGTTTCTAAAGAGTTCATCAAATCGTTGCTGTTCGATGAGATGGAACAGAGCCTGATTGTTTTTATAAATGGAAGATATTCTGCAGAAAACAGTATTATTTTAAATTTGCCTGATGGAGTGATAGTTGGTAGTATCGCTGATGAGATTAAAAAGAATAACGAAATCTTGTTAAAGCACTTCGGTAAATATGCTGACCATCAGAATCATATTTTTACTGCACTAAGTACAGCCTACACGGAAGATGGTGCGTTCATTTATGTCCCGGCAGGAAAAATTGTTGAAGAACCGATTCACATAATTTTCATTACAGATTCTGCAGATGAAAAAATATTAACGCAGCCGAGAAATCTTTTTATTGCTGAAAAAAATTCACAGGTAACTATAATCGAGCATTATATTGGAAAAGAAGGCGAGATTTATTTTACTAATGCGGTTACTGAAATTGTTGCAGAAGAGAATGCTATCGTTGATCATATTAAATTACAGGAAGAAAGTAAGAAAGCTTTTCATATTGCCAGAATGGAAGTTGATCAGGAAAGAAGCAGCAACTTTAGTTCGCATTTAATTTCTACCGGTGCTGAACTTACACGGAATGACTTCAATGCAAAGTTTAATGACGAAGGCGGAGAGTGCACATTAAACGGACTTTATATGATCGATGGTACACAGCTTTTTGATGCGCATACTCTGATGGATCATGCAAAACCTCACTGCAATAGTCACGAACATTACAAAGGAATTCTTGATGACAAATCAAGAGGTGTATTTAACGGAAAAATTATTGTAAGACAGGATACACAAAAAACTAATGCATTCCAGGAAAACAATAGCATACTATTATCAGATGAAGCATTAGTTAATACAAAGCCACAACTTGAAATTTTTGCAGATGATGTAAAATGCTCTCACGGTGCAACCATAGGTCAGATGGATGATGAAGCAAAATTTTATCTTAAGTCAAGAGGCATTGGAGAAGAAGCAAGCAAAGGAATTTTGTTACATGCATTTGCCAGTGATGTGATTACTTCGATTAAAATTGAATCGATAAGAAATTACATCGAAAAAATTATAACAGACAAATTCAACCAATAGAGAATTTAATGAAAGCCGAAGCTGGAACAGTTATTGCTGTTTCAAATAAACAATACAACGTCAATAGGATCCGTGAAGATTTTCCGATACTCAAGAAAAAAGTGCACAAAAAAAATCTTGTATATCTGGATAACGCAGCTACAACTCAGAAACCAAACTATGTAATCGATAAAGTAAATGAATACTATACAACGATGAATGCGAATATTCATCGGGGTGTGCACGCTCTCAGCCAGGAAGCAACAGAAGCTTTTGAAGGTGCAAGGATTCAGATTAAACAATTCATCAATGCTCTCGGAAAAAATCAGATAATTTTTACGAGGGGAACAACTGAAGCGATAAATCTGGTTGCAAGCTCTTACGGCAGGGCAAACATCAAAGAAGGTGATGAGATAATAATTTCTCATATGGAACATCATTCTAATATTGTTCCCTGGCAGCTTCTTTGTAAAGAAAGAAACGCGAAGCTGAGAGTGATACCAGTTAATGATGATGGTGAATTAATATTCGAAGAATTTGAAAAGCTTGTTAACAAGAGAACTAAATTTATTTCTATTGTTTACGTGTCAAATTCTTTGGGCACTATCAATCCAATAAAAGAAATTATTAAATACGCACATCAATTCAATATTCCAGTTTTAGTTGATGCTGCACAGGCTGTAAATCATTTGAAGGTTGATGTTCAGGATCTCGATTGTGATTTCCTTGCTTTCTCAGGACATAAAATTTACGGACCGACTGGAATTGGTGCACTTTATGGTAAAGTGGAATTGCTGGAATCAATGCCACCGTATATGGGAGGTGGTGATATGATTTCAAAAGTAACATTTGAAGAAACAACATTTAATGAACTTCCACATAAGTTTGAAGCCGGAACTCCGGATATAGCTGGTGCTATCGGTCTGGGTGCTGCTATTGAATATGTGAACAATATTGGAATGGAAAATATCAGAGAGCATGAACACAGTTTGCTTGAGTATACAATAAAACAAATTGCACAGGTTCCGGGTTTGAGAATTATTGGTACTGCAAAAGAGAAAACCAGTGTTCTTTCTTTTGTACTGGAAAATATTCATCCGCACGATATAGGAACTTTTCTCGATTTTGAAGGAGTTGCAATCAGAACAGGACATCATTGCACACAGCCATTGATGAAGCGATTTAATATTCCTGCTACCTCTCGTGCATCTTTTGCAATGTATAATACAAAGGAAGAAGTTGATGTTTTGGTAAACGGACTCAAAAAAATAATTGAGGTGTTCGGATAATGAACCAGGAATTGAAAGAACTATACCAGCAAGTAATTCTGGATCATAACAAAAGTCCAAGAAATTTCAGAAAGATGGATAACGCAACACTGTTTGCTGAAGGTTATAATCCACTATGTGGTGATCACCTCGATGTGTTTTTATTAATTGAAGATGGAGTTGTGAAAGATGTTTCTTTTAAAGGTGAAGGATGCGCAATTTCCAAAGCATCTGCTTCGTTAATGACTTCAATCCTAAAAGGAAAATCAATTGAAGAAGCGGAAAAACTTTTTGAAAAATTTCATGATCTGGTTACAGGTAAACTCGGTGAAAATCCAGATATTGATGAACTTGGAAAGCTTGCGGTTTTTGCCGGTGTACAGGAATTTCCCGTAAGAGTTAAATGCGCATCACTCGCCTGGCATACGATGATGAATGCTTTGCATAAAAAAGATGCAAAGGCAACAACGGAATAATTCGTTTTAATCCCGAATTTATTTCGGGATCTAAAAGTTAAATCAAAGATACTGAACCAAGCCTGCCTGTCGGCAGACAGGTTCAGCATGACAAAAGAATATGGCAGAATTAAATAAACAAGAACTTGAAGAAAAAATAATTCAGACATTAAAAACGTGTTACGATCCCGAAATACCTGTGGATATTTTCGAGCTTGGATTGATTTATGAAATTGCAATTGATGACAAGTCAAATGTTAAAATCAAGATGACTTTAACATCACCAGCTTGCCCTGTAGCCGGTTCACTTCCGCCAGAAGTTGAAGCAAAAGTAAAATTTATTCCTGAAGTGAATGATGCTACAATAGAATTAGTCTGGAGTCCACCGTGGGATAAAGATATGATGTCTGAAGTCGCAAAAGTAGAATTGGGATTTATGTAGTTAGTAATCCTGAACTAGTTTCAGGATCTTAATGTAAAACTAAAGACCCAGAAATAAATTCAGGGTAAAAAAAAATAGGAGTAAAAATGTTTAATATAAGTTCAAGACCGCCAATGTATGATCAGAATTCTGTTCAACCAATGAGAGATGAATTAATTGCAGTTGGCTTTACTGAATTATTAACACCAGAAGATGTTGAAAGTGCTATAAAAGTAAATAGTAACGAAACTGTCTTCGTTCTCATAAATTCAGTCTGCGGCTGTGCCGCTGGAAGTGCAAGACCGGGAATATCTCTTGCTCTGCAAAATAATATTATTCCAGATAAGTTGTACACGGTATTTGCTGGACAGGAAAGAGATGCTGTTGACAAAACGAGAGAGTTAGTTGGAAAGATTCCCCCTTCTTCTCCTAGCGCAGCATTATTTAAAAATGGACAGCTGATTCATTTTATGCACAGACATGAAATTGAAGGAAATATGCCTCA
>CAZLJI010000032.1:0-13129 GCA_964559565.1 uncultured Ignavibacteriaceae bacterium
TGAAATTCTTAATGAGAAAAGTCAAGAGCACAGTTGGCTAAGAACTCGGATTTTTAGTAATCGTAGGGGAAAAGCATCTGTATTAAATGATCTGGTACAATTAGCAAAAAACGAAATCCTTGTTTTTACCGATGCAAATACGAAATTTGAGAAAGATGCTTTACTTAATCTGGTTTCCAAATTTACTGATGCAAAAATAGGTGGGGTCTGTGGACGATTGGATCTAGAAGAACCTATAGCAAATTTTGATAAAACTAACAGGGAAAAATTATACTGGAAGTATGAAACGCATTTAAAAAATTTAGAAGGAGATTTAGGTATTCTTATAGCTGCCAATGGAGGAATTTATGCTATTCGAAAAAATCTCTTTATAAAATTCCCCGATGGTGAAGCTATTACCGATGACTTGTACCAAACATTTGCAGTTCTGAATCAGGACTACAATTTTCTTTATGCTTCGGATGCTATTGCAAGTGAGGAGGTATCAAAAGAAATAATTATGGAATTCAGAAGGAAAGTTCGTTTTGCCGCAACGAATTTTCAGACTTTAAAATTTTTTAAGCGTCTTTTATTCCAAAAGAAACTCCTAATTTCTTACGCATTATGGTCGCATAAGATAATACGCTGGTTTGTCCCTGTGATTTTAATATTATTACTTGTGGCTAATAACCTATTGATAAATTACAATCAGCTTTATTATATAATATTTATTGCGCAGGCAAGTTTTTACTTCGCTGCTTTCATCGGCTATATACTGAATCTACTAAAAGTTAATATTCCTTTTTTTAGTTTAGTCTACTACTATGTTCTGACAAACTTTGCATTATTAATTGGACTATACAAATTTTTATCCAAGAAACATGCATATATCTGGGATTCGACTCCAAGATAGGATATGAAGCAATCTAAATTAAATCGGACAAATTTCAGTTTACTTTAGCCAATGCAGCAAACTACAAAAGTCTCAAGTAATGTAACCTCCATATTTATCGGCAGAGGTGCTGAGATGCTCATCACTCTCGTTTCGGTTACGCTTATTGCACGTAACCTCGGAGTTGAGCAATACGGACTTTTCTCTTCAATAGTTGCGTTAACAGTTTTATTATCAAAATTTATTGACATTGGTTTCGCTCCGATTGTTTTCAGGGAAACTTCAAAAAAAGATGCCACCTTCGATATGCTGAACACAGCATTCACTATTAGAACTATACTTATTCTTGGTTTGTTTATTGTGTTCAATGGTGTATCAGGTTTAACAAATCTGAGTTCAAGAGAAATATTATTATCGAACATCCTCTTTCTGAATATAATTTTCTCGTCTAAGTATATGAACTTTCGTGAGCTGCTTGAAGTATTATTCAAAGTAAACCTGAATATGTTCAATGTGATGTTGTTCAACTCAATTGACAGTATTTTCCTTCTTGTATTTGTTTTTCTGATGCCTTATGTGGGTGGAGGTATTGAGTATCTGGTCATAGTTTATGTGGCTGCAAACATTCCTGGCTTTTTACTGCTCATTATTTTCCTCAGCAAAAAATATAAGTATCGATTTAGTTTTTCGTTCAAGCATGGATACTGGCTAATCACAGAATCTATTCCCTTGTTCGGTACAGTAATCCTTACGACAGCATTTCAGCAGTTAGATGTTCTTCTGCTGAGAAGTCTTGATTCCGAATATTCAGTTGGACTATATTCTGCGGCACTCCGTCTTACTGTCCCGTTAAGCATTATTCCGCAAGCACTAATAACTACCATTTTTCCATTGATCGTACGAGGTAGAGAAATGGGAAGTACCAGCACAATGCCTGTAACGCGTCTGGTTTATAAAATTCTGTTCCTTTTTTCATTTGCGATTTCTTTTATAATAACATTCAAAGCAGAACATATCATCAGACTTATTTTCGGAAGTGAATATGCTGATGCTTATTTGCCAATGACTATTTTATTCTGGTCGATCTTATTTACTTATTTCAACACATTCACATTAAACTTGCTCACAGTTTACAACAAGCAGAAATATAATTTTTTTGGTACTCTGCTGATTGTTGTGGTTCAGGTAGTACTCGTAGTTATACTTACTAAAATTTATTCTTACACCGGAGTTGCCGTTGCACGTGTGGCGGCTGGAGCGGCTGGAACAATATTTTTTATTTTTATTTTGAGAGGAATTGGTATTGAGTTTAATTTCTTTTCAATTCGAGTGACAAAATGGTTGTTTCCGTTGGTGATTGGTGTGGTTGCCTTGTCGTTTATTCCTTTCTATGCGTATTTGCCGCTCGCATTAATTCTGACTGTATTGCTTACATTGAAGGTAAAATATTTTTCCCCGGAGGAAATTGGTTTAATTCTCAGAGCAATTAATTATGATTCATGGAAGAGCAAATTCATAAACTAGAAATAGAAGTCTCAATTATAATCATCAATTTTAATTCAACTGAGTTTTTGAAGAATTGTCTGAAATCGATTGAAAAATTTACCAGTGGGATTAGTTATGAAATAATTGTGGTTGATAATAACTCAACAACAGGTGATATTGATGAAATATTAGAAAATCATGATAAAATAAGATTGATAAAGAATAAAGTTAACAAGGGATTTGGTGCAGCAAATAATCAGGGTGCTGAGGTTTCAAAAGGAAAATATGTTCTGTTTCTGAACAATGACACTATACTTTTTGAGAATTCAATTAAAAAAGTTTTTGATTTTGCAGTATCTCTCAAGGGGAATGAGCTCATTGGCTGCAAATTATTAAATGAAGATAAGTCGGTTCAAAAATCTGTTTACGATTTTCCGAATTTGTTGAATGTATTTACTTCAAATTTCTTTCTGTATCTGTTATTCCCAAAATCAAAATACTTCAATAAATATCATTTGATGAATAAAGGAATTAATAATATTACCGAAGTTGATGTTGTAACGGGTGCATTTATTTTTATAAGTCGAAACTCATATGAGGAACTTGCCGGGTTTGATGAAAGATTCTTTTTCTATATGGATGATACCGATCTGTGTTACAGACACAAAAAAAATAATAACAAAGTCATCTACTTCCCAGAAACATCAATCATTCATCTCAAAGGGAAATCAGTTAAAGGCGAATCGTGGTTTAAGAATAAACATCAGTCAATATCCACTATCAAATTTTTTCAGAAGCATTTTTTCGGTTTGGAGTATTTACTGATGCTGTTTATTCATTTCCTCGGTATACTTCTAAGAATTCCTTTATTCATACTTGGCGGTATGTTCACGTTTAATAAAAAGCTGGTTATGAGGGGAGTTTATTATTTCCGATTGATTTTTATTTATCCTGCAAATGAGTTTAAAATTTAATTTTTGAGATGAGAGCTAAAAAAAATATTCTGATGATTTCCCAGGCTCTGTTTCCGCCTGATATCAGGTTGGAAAAGGAAATTAAAAGTCTGTCCGAAGCTGGATTTCAGATTCTTGTGGTGTGTAATCAATATGACAAAAATCTAAATCCAACGTTTGGATATTGTGAGACAAGAAGAGTAAAAGCTGTATTCAATTCAGTCACTTTGAACAGGATCATTAATTTCCCAATATTCTTTAACCCGAGATATCTTTTCAAAATTTATAAATCTATTGTAGAATTTAAGCCAGATTACATTCACGCACATGACCTTCCAATGGTTCCAATCGGTTTAATGTTCAAGAAAATATTTCGACTTCCGGTAATCTTTGACATGCACGAAAACTATCCCGAAGCCTTAAAAGCTTTTGGTAAAACTGGTTTGATTAATTTTCTATTCAAAAATTATAAAGCTGCAAGACTTCTTGAAAAGTTATGCATAAAATATTCAGATGCAATTATTACCGTAGTTCGGGAAAATTCTGAGCGATTGATAAATCAGGGAGTAGACAAAGAAAAAATCTATTTGGTGTCTAATACTGTTGATCTTGATACATTTGCTAAAGAACCAGTTGATGAAAAAATCATTGAGAAGTATAATGACAAAATCGTTTTGCTTTATGCCGGGTATGTTACTCCCGAAAGAGGTTTGGACGTGGTAGTGAGGGGGATGAGCTTTTTGAAAGAAAAACTAACTAATGCAAAACTTCTGATAATCGGAAATGGAATATCTGTCTCTTCGCTAAAAAAAATCTCAGATGAACTTTCATTGAATGATTTTGTTGAATTTATCGAATGGCCTGGTCATGATAGACTTTCATCTTACTTTAATGTTGCGAGAATATTTATTAGTCCTCAGCCACGATGTGAATTCTGGGATACAACAATTCCGCATAAATTGTTTGAGTATATGTCAAAATCAAAACCGGTTCTTGCTGCCGATTCCAAAGCTATTAAAAGAGTGATTGATGATACAGGTTGCGGATTAACTTTTAAATCAAATAATCCCGAAGATTTTTCAAATAGTGTTCTTAAAATTCTATCTTCAGAAATTCCATTTGGTGAAAATGGTTTGAAAGCTGTTAAACAGACTTACAATTGGGAAGCGGATTCGCAAGTTTTAGTCAATCTGTATCAGGATTTTGATTCAAAGTAAGGTAATAGAAAAGGCAATTTTTTATGTCCGTGTTTGCATATTTTAGGAACTCAAATTATTTGATATTACCGTGTGTTATTATTTGAATTACGCAACTGACAATATAATTCTGTGGGCACCTATAACGAATATTTATGACTGACTCTACAAAAAATAATTATAGTTTTTCCATTGTTATACCTACCTATAACGAACAGGATAACATTGGAAATTGTCTGGATTCAATTTTGAAACAGAACTATGACATGAGATTAATTGATATCGTAATTGTTGACGGTCAGTCCTCCGATAATACTATTTCGAAAGTAAAGGAATATCAAAAAAAATTTTCAAACATTTCAGTGTTAGAAAATCCGGTTAGAAAAACACCAACATCTCTCAACTTAGGAATAAAAGAATCAAAGGGAGAGATAATTGTAATTCTTGGTGCTCACGCTTCTATAGATCCGGATTTTATTTTTTATAACAATAAATATCTAAATGAAAAAAATCTTAAGGTTACCGGTGGAACACAGATAAATCTTGGCTTCGATCTTATACAGAAAGCGATCGGCTGGGCGATGGAAAATCCGTTTGGAATAGGAAGTGCACCATATCGGTGGAGCAGGAAGGAACAGTTTGTCGATACGGTTGTTTATGCTGCTTACAGGCGAGAACTCTTTGATGAAATTGGTTACTTTGAAGAAAATTTTTCTATTGCTGAAGATGCTGAACTGAATTGGAGAATTAGAAAAGCGGGACATAAAATATTTTTCACTCCGGATATCAAAAGCTATTACCACCCGAGAAAAACTGTTAAAAAGTTTATCCAGCAGATGTTCAGGTACGGAATTTTAAGGGTTCACATGTTCAAGAAGCACAAATCGGCTGTAAAAATGACTCATATGGTCCCGCCAGCGTTTGTACTCACATTAATTTTGCTTTTGATACTAACTATGCTTTCGATTTTATCGCCAATATATCTATTCGCTGTTCTTGCTTTGTATTTTTTTGTGAACTTGCTAAGTGTTTCAATCAAAGCAACAAAAGAGAACTATAAATTTATTCCGTTGATCTCTGCCTTAATATTTGCATTACATTTCTCCTGGGGTTTAGGTTTTATTGTTGGTTTAATTCTACCAAGATCAAAAAGATGGTAATTAATTTCTGATAAATGCAGCTTATGAGTTTTGAATAAACGAACACAAAAAATATTAATAGTTCTATCTGATTTTTTCTTTATCAACCTTGCGTGGATTGTATATTCCTATGTGAGGCTTGAAACCGGATGGTTTCGAATCCTTATAGTGCCGGAAAAGATTATTCCGATGCTCGCAATTTACTTGTATTGGTTGATCATCTTCACGTTTTTTGGAATGTACCGGACGTGGTTTGCTTCTTCCCGCTTTGATGAAATATCAACACTCTTTAAAACTACATTCGTTGGAATATTTATTTTGTTCTTCATGATCTTCATCAGTGATTTTTTGGATGGAGTAGAATCCAGCAATAGAATTCTGATTTTTATTTATTGGTTATTACTCTTCGTTTTTGTGTCAATCGGAAGATTGTTCATAAGGAGCTTTCAGCGTGGACTTTTAATAAAAGGAATTGGAAGACGGAACGCTTTGATTGTTGGGTTTAATACAAAATCGCACGAAGTTCACGATCAGATTCTTGAACACCCAGCTTTAGGTCTTGATGTTGATGCCTATGTTGCCGTCAATCCTGAAAATGTTGGTAAGACTTATAAAAACGTTCGAGTCAGAGGTGCATTAGATGAACTGTTGGATATAGTTTATAAGGCTCACGCTGCAGAAGTTATTATAGCGCTGGAAAAAGAAGATCACGATCTTCTTGTAGAAATTATTTCAAAACTTGAGAACAAAGGTATTGGTCTTAAAATAGTTCCTGATCTATATGAAATACTTAGCGGTCAGGCAAGAACTTCTCAGCTTTATGGAATTCCGCTTATTGATATTATGCCGGAGCTGATGCCGGAATGGGAGAAGAAGTTAAAAAGAATTTCGGATGTTGTTATTTCACTTATTATTCTTGTTCTTACTTTGCCATTAAATATTTTTGTTGCAATAGCAATCAAGCTGGATAGCAAGGGACCGGTTCTATTTAAGCAGGAGAGAATAGGAATGAACAATAAAAATTTTACGATTTATAAATACCGTTCGATGTATCTTGATGCGGAAAAGATTACTGGCCCTGTTTGGTCAACAAAAGATGATCCGAGGGTTACACGAGTTGGAAAAATTATAAGGAAACTCCGAATTGATGAAATACCGCAGTTTTTTAATGTGCTTAAAGGTGAAATGAGCTTGGTGGGTCCTCGACCTGAAAGGCCGTACTTTGTTGAACAACTTTCGCAGCAAATTCCATATTATAAAAGAAGACTTAAAGTAAGACCCGGTATCACTGGCTGGGCCCAGGTGAAGCACAAGTACGATGAAAGTATTGAAGATGTTAAAGTTAAATTACGCTACGAACTTTTTTATATTGAAAATATGTCCTTGAGAATGGACCTTAAAATTCTCGCCCGGACCGTTCTAGTTGTTTTATTTGGAAAAGGACATTATAGTTGATTATAGATTTCTTAGCCACGAATTCACGAATTGCTGCTTTGAGAAATTAATTATATTCTAAAATGAAAATTCTTATTATTATACCTACATATAACGAACTTGAAAATCTACCAAGACTGATACCCGAAGTTCTTTCAAAGGACGAAAATGTTAATGTGCTTATTGTTGATGATAATTCGCCCGATGGAACCGCTGCCTTCGTTGAAAGTCAAATGAAGAATAATGATCGTATTCATCTCATTAAAAGACCATCGAAGCAAGGACTCGGAACTGCGTACATCGCTGGTTTCAAATATGCACTTCAGAATAATTTTCAAATCATATTTGAAATGGATGCTGACTTCTCTCACGATCCAAAAGAAATTCCAAGATTCCTGGACGAAATAAAAAATTCAGATGTTATTCTCGGCAGTAGATATATAAATGGCGTTAATGTAATCAACTGGCCGTTGCGGAGATTGCTGCTAAGCTCATTTGCAAATCTTTATACACGCGTTATTACTGGGATGCCCATTCACGATGCCACCGGCGGCTTCAAATGTTTTAAGAGAGAAGTACTTGAAGCTATCAATTTAGATCAAGTAAGATCAAATGGTTATGCATTTCAAATAGAAATGACATTTAAAGCCTGGAAAAAAGGCTTCAATGTAAAAGAAATTCCAATAATCTTTGTTGACCGGGTGAAAGGAAAATCTAAAATGTCTAAAAAAATTGTTCGTGAAGCAGTGACCATGGTTTGGAATCTCAGGATCAAAAGTATTTTAGGTCTGCTAAAGTAGGTCGTCCATTGGATCTATCAATCATAATAGTTAATTACAACGTAAAAGAATTCCTTCAGAATCTCCTTCATTCAATAGAAAAAGCTTCATCCAATATTTCAAAAGAAATAATTATAATTGATAATGCTTCTGATGATGGAAGTGTTGAAATAATAAAAGAAAAATTTCCTTCAGTCAGACTGATTGAAAACAAAATCAATGTTGGTTTTGGAAGAGCAAACAATCAGGGTCTAAAAATTGCAAAAAGCAAATTCATTCTCTTCATCAATCCAGATTGTATTGTCAGTGAAGATACGTTCAATAATATGATATCATTCTTCGATTCTAATCCGAAGTGTGGTCTTGCAGGATGTAAAATTTTAAATTCAGATGGAACACTTCAATTAGCCTGCAGAAGAAGTTTCCCCGGTCCGTGGACTTCATTCACAAAAGTAACAGGTCTCAGTAATTTTTTTCCGAACAGCAGAATTTTTGCCCGCTACAATCTTACTTATCTTGATGAAAATAAAACGTATGAAGTTGATGCAGTATCTGGTTCTTTTATGATGATCAGAAAAGAAGTTTATGACAAGGTTGGCGGATTTGATGAACAGTTTTTTATGTACGGTGAAGATCTTGATTTGTGTTACCGCATTCAGAAATCCGGATTCAAAGTATTTTATGTTCACACTACTCAGGTGATTCATTACAAGGGCGAAAGCACAAAAAGAAGTAATCACGATGAAACAAAATTATTTTATGATGCGATGCATCTCTTCGTTAAAAAGCATCTTTCGAGTTTTCCCCTGGTCGAGTTGATACTAAGAACGGCAATTGGTTTCAGAAAACTTTTTGCATTCATGGGTAAACGAAAGATATCGCTCTATACTGCATTTATAGATTTTATAATTTTTAATTTATCACTTTTTGCTGCTGAAAAATTCTACAAAAGCATAACTGATTGGGTTGGCTTTGATCCGCATGCTTATTTGATAATTTACACTGTACCTGCACTGATTCACATTTTTGTCTCCACTTTAGCTGGTGTTTACAGAAGAGATGAAGTTTCTGTACTGCGAAACTTTGGTTCAATAATTATCAGCTTTCTTTTTATTACATCGGCAACATTTTTCTTTAAGCAATATGCTTTCAGCAGGGCGGTTGTATTAATTGCATTTATACTTTTCCTGGTTGCAACAACACTTTATAGAATATTCCTGAAATTATTTTTTAAAGTGGGAATTAAACTTGATGGAGCATTAAACCGCAGGACAATCATCGTGGGAACGGATGAAGAAGCACTCAAGCTTGCTCAAAAAATTAAACAGCAAAAAGCAGACGTTCATAGTTATATCGGCTTGATCGGAAAGACCCATTCAGAAATTGGTAAAGAAGTAAATGGATTCAGCGTTATAGGCAGTATTGGTAATATAAAAAATGTATTTGTAGAGAGAAAAATAAATGAAGTTATTTTTTCTTCTGAAGAAATTTCATACGCCGATATGATGTCTATTGTATCAGCCAGTAAAAATATTAATGTTGACTTTAAGATTGTTGGTTCAGATATGAATTTCGTAGTCGGGAAAAGCTCTGTTTCAATGCTGGATGATATTCCGCTCGTTGAAGTGAACTATAATATTTCCAGTCCGGCAGTTCGGACAATTAAAATTATTTTTGATTATTTCCTGTCATTCGCTGTTTTATTTTCCCTCTATCCAGTTGTATATATAATAACAAAGGTATCGGGCAAAGAAACAGATTTTCGTAAATTAATTCTATCAGTTCCATCAGTACTTTCTGGTGAAAATAGTTTGGTTGGTCCGAAAAAATCATTTCTCGTTGAGAGTATGAATTTGGGTAAAGCGGGTTTAACGGGATTGTGGTATATTGACGAAGGAACATTTACAGATTCTGAAAAACTCGATTTTTATTACGTAAAAAACCAAAACATCTGGCTTGATCTGGAAATACTCGGCAAAACTCTGAACAAAATGTGGAGTAAAGGAGATTAATATATGGGCAAAACTATTTTAGACTTTGAAAAACCGGTCTTTGAGCTTGAACAGAAGCTGGAAGAGATGAAAAAATCTTCTGACAGACTTGGAATCGAAAAAGAAATTGCTCGCATCGAAGCCAAAGTCGGACAACTGAAAGAAGAACTTTACAAAGACCTTTCTCGCTGGCAGAGAGTACAACTTGCCCGCCATCCTGACCGTCCTTACACGCTTGATTATATAAATTTAATGACTACGAATTTTATTGAACTGCATGGCGACAGACACTACCGTGATGACAAAGCAATTGTTGGAGGATTCGCTCAGCTTGATGATTACAAGGTAATGTTAATTGGGCATCAGAAGGGAAGAGATACAAAGTCAAATGTTTACAGAAATTTTGGGATGTCTAATCCCGAAGGTTACAGAAAAGCATTGCGTTTGATGAAGCTTGCGGAAAAATTTAACAAGCCTGTTATCACCATGCTCGATACTCCAGGTGCATATCCCGGACTTGAAGCAGAAGAAAGGGGTCAGGCAGAAGCGATAGCCCGAAATCTTTTTGAAATGAGCAGGCTGCGTGTTCCTATCATTGTCTGTATAATTGGTGAAGGTGCAAGCGGTGGTGCTTTAGGAATTGGAGTAGGTGATAGGATTCTAATGCTTGAAAATTGCTGGTACTCTGTAATCAGCCCTGAATCCTGTTCAAGTATTTTATGGCGAAGCTGGGATTATAAAGAACAAGCTGCAGAGGCTCTCAAGCTAACGGCAACAGATCTTCTGGAACAAAATATTATTGACAGAATAATTCCTGAACCATTGGGTGGCGCACATAAAAATCATAAGTTGGCTGCTGAAAATCTTAAGACTGCAATAGTAGAAGAATTGAACGAACTGGTAAAGATCAAAAAGGATAAGCTGGTTCAAAGCAGAATAGATAAGTTCGGTAGTATGGGTCCGTACACTGAATAACTAGTTTGTTGAGACCTATTATGGTATGAGTTTGTTTGTCTTAAAAATCCTGCATTGATTGTCATTCCCGTGAAAACGGGAATCCATCTCTCAATAAAAATAGATTCCCACTTTCGTGGGAATGACAGTTTTATAAATACTATTTTAAACAGTCTTATTTTTATTTTTTATTCCAATAATAGATTTTTATTAATGCTTATACATAAAACTACACTTCGTGTTCGATACGCTGATACCGATCAGATGCATTATGCGTACAATGGAAAATATTTTGAGTACTTTGAAGTTGGCAGAACTGAAATGATGCGCGAACAAGGATTGACTTACAGAACAATTGAAGAGAGTGGTTTTCAAATGCCGGTGTATGAAGCTTTCCTGCAATTTAGAAATCCTGCTTTTTATGATGAACTGCTCGAAGTTGAAACTCGTGTTGAGAAGATGCCACAAGCTAAAGTTCATATTGATCACACAATCCGAAGTAAAGACAGAGATGTATTAATTGCCGAAGGTTATATTGAACTTGCGTTCATAAAATCAGATACAAAAAAAATAACCCGTGCGCCAGAGTTTTTTACTAAAGCAATGAAAAAGTATTTCGAGGAGTAGTTGGAAACATATATTAGAGAAATAATTCGCCGTGCTCTTGATGAAGATATTCAAACAGGTGATGTTACTACTAAGGCAGTCATTCCTGATTCAGTTTTGAGTAAAGGGAAATTTCTTGTCAAAGCTGTTGGGGTAATTGCTGGTTTGAATGTTGCCAAAAATGCTTTTAAAACGATTGATGTTGAGATTGGTTTTAATGTTTTAATTCCTGATAGCGGGAAAGTTAAAGTGGGAGATATAGTTGCAGAAGTTGAAGGCAAAGCATCATCAATACTTACTGCGGAAAGAACTGCTCTTAATTTTCTTCAAAGGATGAGCGGTATAGCAACGATGACAAATAAATTCGTTGAAGAAATAAGTCACACAAAAGCAAAAATACTTGATACTCGTAAAACAGTTCCCGGAATCAGATCACTTGACAAAGAAGCAGTTCGTTTGGGCGGCGGTAAAAATCATCGCATCGGATTATTCGATATGTTTCTGATAAAAGATAATCACATAGAAATTGCAGGTTCTATTACTAATGCAGTAAATGCCTGCAGGAATTTTCAGCAAAAGAAAAATTCAAATCTTAAAATAGAAGCCGAAACTAAAAATCTTGATGAAGTAAAAGAAGCTCTCGCGTGTAATGTCGATATTGTTATGCTCGATAATTTTAAAACGGAATTGATGAAAAAAGCTGTTGAATTAATTAATGGAAAATGTCTGATAGAAGCTTCAGGTAATATTAACATCGATAATGTTAAAGAAGTTGCTGAAACAGGAGTTGATTTTATTTCAGTCGGTGCATTGACTCACAGCGTAAAAGCACTCGACATCTCACTTGAAGTTGAATTGAGGAAGTAAAAACCTTTGATGTTCGATAAGCTAAAAGAATTGACAAAAGACACTGCCATCTATGGTATCAGTACAATGGTTGGAAGGTTTCTAAATTTTATTCTCGTCCCTCTCTATACAAATATTTTTCTTCCCGCCGATTATGGTATTATTCAACTCATCTACGCTTATATGGCGATATTGAATATAGTTTTTATTTACGGACTCGATTCAGCTTTTCTCAAATTTGCTTCGTTCAAAGATATAGGTGATGAAAAAGACAATTTTTCAACGCCGTACATTTCAGTATTTGTTACTTCGCTTCTGTTTGTTCTTTTAATTGTAGTAAATATAAATACAATTGGAACTTCGTTAAGAATTCCTTCTGAATTTACTTATCTCATTTACCTTGCTGCTGCTATTTTGTTTTTAGATGCAAATGTCGTCATCCCATTCTTAAAGCTTCGGCTTGATAGAAAAGCAAAAATATTTTCGTTATTCAGAATTATTAACATTTCGGTAAATATCATACTAAATGTTTATCTAATTATATCTCTTGGGTGGGGAATAGAAGCAATATTAATTAGTAACCTTGCTGCATCGGCTGTTTCATTGATTCTGGTGTCATTTACTATTCTCAAAAATTTCAGACCTAAATTTCATTCATTGCTCTTTAAGAGGATGTTTAAGTTTGGAATTCCATTTTTACCTGCAGGATTTGCAATTATGCTCATCCAAGTAATTGATGTGCCGATTCTTGAAAAGTTAACTGATCTTCAAACTGTAGGTATTTACAAGGCGAATTACAAACTCGGAATTTTTATGATGCTTTTCGTAAATATGTTTCAGTTTGCCTGGCAGCCTTTCTTTCTTCAGAATGCAAA
>CAZLJI010000033.1:0-12991 GCA_964559565.1 uncultured Ignavibacteriaceae bacterium
AGAGCACAGAATATTGTAAACCGTTAATTCTACATTACCATCAACCGGGATTGAATAATTTATAACTGTAGATGGATTAAATGGATTCGGGTAGTTCTGCTCAAGCGCATAATTATAAGCGCCATCAAATTTAACTCCCTCTGTAACGTAAAATTTGAATGATCCATCAAAATCAATCTGCTTTAATCTATAAAGTAAAGTTCCTCTAATTGGATTTTTATCAGTGAAAGAATAGTCGATTATGCTTGTAGAGGTTCCACTTCCTTCAACAAAACCAATTGTCACCCATCCGTTATTATCAGAGAGCGATTTTCTCTCTATCTCAAAACCCATATTATTTAATTCGCTTGAAGTTGTCCAGTTCAAAACTACTTCATTATTATATGCTGTTGCAGTGAAAGACGATAATTCAACCGGAACAATACCATACACAAATACAATAATGTCATCGACATACCAGCCATCGGCCACAGTATTGCCATCAGTTTTGAGCTGAAATTGAAATTTATTCTGAACTGCATTTCGTCCAGTTAAATCCATTTCTTCCTGAACCCAGCTAGTTTGAATTCCATCGTATAATGGCTGACCATTCGGCTGGAAAGAACCAACACCGGGTTCGGTATGATTACCTGCTAAAGGTGTCCAGGTTGTACCATTGTTGGTTGAGATTTTTGTTTGTCCATAATCCCAGTTTGTTTCGATATTATATCTTGTCCAGAAGCCCAAACGAGGATGCTGATACATACTCAGGTCAATTGAATTTGTTAATGTCATCGTAACGGTAGCATTATTAACATAATTTCCTGTCTTGCTATCGGTAAACGAAGTTGGTGCTGAGTGATAGCTTGTAGTAGTTGACTCCCATTTTGGTGTAGTTGGAGTTGCTGTGATAGTCCATAAAATCGCAGGATCATTTGTTGAATCTGCAAAAATTATAACCGGAGTTCCAACGATGAAGCTCATTGTATCAGCATACATCGGAGTTCCACCTGTCGAAACAGTAATTATCATTTTAACTTTTACATCTGCTGCTAATCCGCTTCCCAGTGTAAAAGAAAGTTTCTGGGTGTTGTTAACAGTTGTTCTTGAAAGAATATCTCCAACAGAAATATTTCCGTTGTTGATTGCTATTTCCGGATTATCTGATGTAAGAGTAAGCGTAACGCTTGAAGCATCTGACAATCCTTTGTTCCTTAATTGAGGAATGGAAATTTCAACGAAATCACCCGGATTAAAATATTGCTGTGAGAAACTTGGATTTATCAATTTAACAAATGCGCCTGCAACCCAGGTATAGTAAAGATTTGGCTGCAAGTTTTCAATTGCAAGCGGAAATATCTCTGCTTGTGTTGGCCAGAAACCAGAGGTTCCAACTTCAGGAGTCATTGCAAAAATCTTTGGCTTTGTTGTTTGCTCACCATACATCCAGTCATCTGATGAACCATTTACTTCATAAAGAACTGCAGGTGGCTGCCCATTTTCGTAACCGTTGTAAGCAACCATATCAGTTGAGAATTCATCAAAGATAGCATTATCAGGTGAAGGGGAACTTATGTATCCCCAGGGATAGAGCAGGTAATTGCCATATGTATGATAGTTAAGTGCTACTTTGAAATTTTTAGAGTTAGCAAAATCCCTTATTCTCTGAGTTTCAGGTTCTGAGAAAGCAGAAGGACCTCTATAAGTTTCTGAACTTGGAGTTCCACTTGAACCGATGTTGTCGTATCCCCACATGTATCCGAAATTTCTATTTAAATCCACGCCGTAACTACCGCCTGTGTTCAGTTTTCTGTTTTTTCTCCACATTCCACCGCCGCTTGGATTTGTCTGCCGGTTATATTCATAGCCATCAGAATTTATGCATGGGATAAAATATATTTCCCTATTATTTACAAGATAAGTTACTTCAGGATCGGTGCCGTAATTTTCAAGCAGATAATACATGTAATACATAATGGTCATCATTGCCTGCGGTTCTCTTGCATGTATAAGAGCATTCATATGAACCTGTGGTTCACTTTCATTGACGTTCGGGTTGTCTGAAATTTTTACTGCATAGATCGGTCTGTTCTCAACAGTTAATCCAATGGAAAATTTTTGAGTGATGAGGTTTGGATAGAGCATATACATTGTGTCAAGCTTTGCATTTATCTCAGCCAATGTGTAAAAACCACCCATCGAGCCATAGCCAAAGCCGCCAACATTAAAATTTGTTTTGCTTTGCTGAATGAATTGCTGTTTCTCAAATTCTGTCAGTTTAGGAAGATTTTCGTAGTGACTATACCAATCATCAATAAGTATCTCATAAGTATAACCGGTTGATTGAAGTATGGCAAAATCGTTATCACTTATAAATGTTTGTATCGCATTGTCCTTTGTATAAGTGAGATGATCGAATTCCATTCCTGCATTAAAAAGAGTCTGAATGTCTGTAACATCGTTAAGATATATTTTGACTTCTTTATAGTTCTGTGGAAAAATGTTGAGTGCAGTGAAAAGGAAAAGAGTAACAAGAAAAAAATATTTTGTCATTATTGACCCCAGTAAAATTAATTTATAAATCTAATTTAAGTCTATTTTCATTAATTATCCGATATAGTCCATTGTGTTGAAGACCGAAAACCTCTCAATTTTATACAATTTATATGCAAATAAAATAGTTTGATTTGCAGCTATTTAGTGACCTAAATGAAAATAAGTTTTACCAGATTTGAGAATAATCTGATTTTTGTGAGAAGTTTAGTCCCTTTTAGAAATACCCAAAACCGTCTAAACTGATTTTTCTGAAAGTAAGTCAAAAGCAAGATCTACTGCTTTGTGTGTTCCTGTGATGACCAAGGTGTCACCAGGTTTAAGAATTTCTTTAGCTGCAGGAGTGGTAATAGTTGTTCCCCTTCTGACGATTGCAATTATTGTTGCATCTGTTTCTTTTCTAAGATTTAAATCAGCGATTGTTTTTTCCGCGTACTTATTTTCTTCATTTATGTAAAATGTGTCAGTCAGCCTGGCGGAAAGTATTTCATCGATGTGAGTGAACTTCGTTTCTATGCCTTCTTCTGAACGCAAATATTTATACGATTCTCCTCTGAGCAAATTAACTTGCTGCATAATAACATTTAATGGAATGTGGTACTGCTCAAGTACAGATTTAAAAATCTGTATTGAAGTTTCAAACTCTTCGGGGATTACCATATCTGCACCCATCTTAACAAGTTCATCTGTCTCGCGCACAAACCGAGTTCTTACAATTATATTAATACTAGGATTTAACTGCTTTGCTACCTTTACTGCTCTTCTGGATGTTGAACGATCTGAGATTGCGATAACCAGTACTTTGGCTTTATGAATCAAAGCAGTTTTAAGAACTTCATAGTTGCCAATGTCGCCGTAAATAATATTTTCACCTTTCAACTTCTCCTTCTTTACAGTATCGGGATTCATTTCAATAATAGCGTATTTAATTCCCGTTTCCTTAAGTACATGTGCTAAATTTTTTCCGTTCAATCCAAATCCTGCAACAATAACATGATTTTGCACTTCTTCAATTAATTTTTTCTCTGAATTACTCTGATCAATTTTACCTGACTTACCGGCAATTCTGGGTGCTAACTTGAAAAGAAATGGTGTGAGAATCATAGTAATAATAGTTGAAGATATCAGGATGTTGAATAACTCTGGAGGAACAAGATTAAGTCTGAAGCCGTATTCGCCAAGTATAAAAGAAAACTCACCTACCTGCGCGAGTCCAATTCCAACAAGAACAGCAATCCTTACGGGATACTTTAGAAAAATTACGATAAGGAAAACGATCATTGCCTTTAATAGTACTACACCAAGTGATGATGCAATTACGATCAACGGATTTTCAACAACAAAACTTAAGTTCAGAAGCAAGCCTACAGATACGAAGAACAAACTATTAAATGCATCTCTTAAAGGAAGTGTATCAGCAATTATCTGATGACTATACTCAGATTCAGAAAAGATCAATCCTGCAATGAAAGCTCCGAGCGCAAAAGATAGTCCCATTGAATGAGTAAAATATGCTGTGCCCAGAATAAGCAGAATAACACCGACTGTAAATATTTCCTTCATCCTTAATTTAGCAAGGCGATAAAGAATGTGAGGTGAAATAAATTTCGCGGCAAAGATAATCACTGCAACTGCGCCAAATGCAGTTAGTAGCCTAATTGATACCTCACCAAAACTGACTTTGTCAGATGTTGCAAGCAGATCAACAATTAAAAACATTGGTACAATCGCAAGATCCTGGAAAACAGAAATTGCTACAGAAAATTTTCCGTGCGGTGCATCAAGTTCATCCTTATCTGACAAAAGCTTGAGCACAATTACAGTGCTCGATAGACTGATAAGCATTCCAAAAAATATTGCCTGCTTTGCTGGAATTCCGATTGCATAGATAATAATTGAAGATAATAATATTGTTACCAGGACCTGAAGTCCACCACCAATCAAAACTATTTTTTTTATGTCAAGTAATTCTTTGAGAGATACTTCAAGACCTACGGAGAAGAGGAGAAGAATAACTCCGATCTCAGCCATCACTTCTATTTGCTCAGGATTACTTATAATCTTGAGCACTGATGGACCAAGAATTATCCCGGCTATCAAAAATCCAACTATGCTTGGCAGTTGAATTCGATTGAAGATTACAATTATTGGTAATGAAACCAAAAGGATAAGTACAATATCTTTTATTATCGAGTAATCGTGCATTTACGAATTGATGGGATTAAGCTGATTGATAATTTTAAATAATCTTGTTTAAAGATAATAATCAATCAGCAAACTTTTATAAGGGTCGATGAAATGTCTGATAAAATACTCTGTGTCGAAGTAATTACTTCAATACAAACTTAACAGGAATTGTCATCTTAACATTTACAGGTTTTCCGCGCTGCTTACCGGGAACAAACTTTGTCAATTTAACTGCATTGAGTGCTTCTTCATCTAAGCCAGCGCCAAGACCTTTTATAACAGTTGCATTGACTACGTCACCATTCTTGTTAATCTTTGCCTGAATGTAAACTGTCCCTTCAACTCCTGCTCTTCTGGCAATTTCAGTGTAGTGTACTTTTTCCTGAATTGTTTTTAATCCACCAACAGGTTGAGGCAACTCACCAGGGACATCGATAAATTCTTCGTCTGAAAGATCAATATTCGGTTTTGGTGGCTTATTAGGACGTGGAAGAGGCTCAACATCATCGATATCAGGTAAAATAATATCATCAGGAATATCATCAATTGTTGCAGCAATTAGCCGAGGTGCTTTTGGTGGCGGAGGAACATCGGGTTTCTGAACTGTATTAATAATATCCTCAACAGTGATAAGATCGGGTGGGGTATCTTTAATTACATCAAGATTTGTAGCTTGTGGAGAAAATTTAAATGCAGCTACAATTACTGTAAGCGATAAAATCAAGCTTAATTCGAAAGTTCGATGATAAATCTTTTTTAAATCGGCTTTCGGATTTTTTAGAGACGACATTGTAACCTCCGGTTTAATTAGAATCTAAACCTTTTACTTTGCCGAAAAGGAAATGTTCCGATTTGAATGTCAAAATCTGAATGTTATTATAGGATTCTTATTTAACAGAAAAAGTATTTGTAAGCAGTTCCTGTTGGAAGGTCTCGGGGTCTATATCTTCAAAATCATAATAATACTTTAAGCGGTAAGACCCAGGCAAAAAAGCTAAAGTATCAGTGTATTTGCCACCTGATTTTAATTCAAACGCGATCAGTGGTCTGCAAATAAAGACGGCAACCCAACCAGTTGAAGGAATTGAATCTAATTTTTCGTAGAAACGATATAAACCGCTACCGCACTTTTGAAGATAAATATCTTTATCTAAATCATTTTTTAATGTCACCAGAACAAGTTCAGAAGATGTATAGCTGGCTTTATCTGTCCTTGCAGTCAAAACCTTTTCCGAATCCGAGACATCACAAGAAATTAAAAAGATAATAGCAAAAACAGATAAAAATATTCTGGTTAATACCTGTGAAGAGCACATTTTAGTCTACTTCAAAATTCAAAATTCGATATTCTATACCCATCCCCTAAGTTGACAGGCCTGAGCAACACGCGCAACACCTACTAACATCGCTGCTAAACGAGGATGAACTTTCTTTTCTTTAATTGCTTCCTGAACACGTTTATATGCAAGAGTAAGTTTCTTATCGAGCTGCTTGTGAACTTCTTCTTCTTCCCAAAAGAATAAAGATTTGTCCTGCACCATCTCAAAGTACGAAACAGTAACTCCTCCTGCACTTGCAAGAATATCAGGAATAACATGAACATTGTTCTTGAAGAGAATTAAATCCGCATCAGGAGTTGTTGGACCATTGGCTAGTTCGCAAACAACACGCGCTTTAATTTTTGGTGCATTCTTTTTGTTGATTGCATTCTCCAAAGCTGCCGGATAAAGAATCTCAACATCAAGTTCTAATAATTCTTCGTGAGGAATTTCCTTGCTGCCTGGGAATTTCAATACTGTGCCTGTCTTAAGTTTATGATGAACCAACTCTTCAGGATCTAATCCTTTTTTGTTAAGTATTGCACCACGAGAATCACTTGCAGCAATTAGCTTCCCTCCGCCAAGCATTTCTTTATGAAGTAGTGCTGCTCTTTGTCCTGCATCACCAAATCCCTGAATAGCAAATGATTTTGATGGATCAAAACCATAAGCTTTACATGCTTCACGAACAGAAATTATTCCACCTCTCGCTGTTGCATCTCTTCTCCCCTCAGTTCCACCAACCTGTGTAGGTTTATCAGTAAATACACCGGGACTGTGTCGCTTTGTAATTGTTTCATACTCATCCATCATCCACGCCATAGTTTGAGGATTTGTGTAAACGTCTGTTGCTGGGACATCAATATCTACTCCAAGCAATGGCGAAATTGCCCTGATATATTCTCTTGAAACTCTCTCGAGTTCTGTCTCAGATAATTTTTTGGGATTACAGCGAACACCGCCTTTGCTGCCGCCAAGCGGTAAATCCACAACCGCTGTTTTCCAGGTCATCCAACAGGCAAGTGCGCGAATTGTGTCAACCGTTTCTTCAGGATGAAAGCGGATTCCGCCTTTTGCCGGACCTCGAGCATGATTGTATTGAATTCTGAATGCATAAAATATTTTTGTTTCACCAGAATCCATTTTAACAGGTATAGTTACATTTACTTCCTGCTGAGGTGTACTTAAAAATTCTGTTGTTGCGTCATCAAGGTTAAGAATCTTTGCTGCTTCCAAAACTTGTTGACGTGCTACTTTAAATGAATTGTAGGACTCCATTTGTTTCATCCTTTATTCTTTGATTTTTCTGAATCTTTTTTTGTTGAGATTGGATTTACGTCCAGAATAATTCTGTACCAGCATTTCTTGCAGACAAGTGCTCTGTCAGTTGCAAGAAGAACCTGCTGCCACGGCGAAAGCTTGTTGCCGCAGTGCGGACAAGCATCCGGGACTTCTTCTCTTGTTATTTTATTTTCTTCAGCCAAGTGCTACTCCAATTTTTCTAATTTCAAATAGGTTTAATGATAATACCTTTATTTTCGTGACCATTCATTTTGATTACTATCGGCTTTTTAAATCTTATATGCCTTGTATATGTTTTACTCTCTATAGCATCCTGAGCTAAGAGCCAATCCCAATCAATAAATCCATTACTTGAAGAAGAATTGATTGTGAAGTATCCAATCATGAACGAAGTTATATTCTGGAAAAAGTGGGAACCCTGCGAAGGCTCAACAGCCATATCTTTAAATGATGTTTCGATAATTGCTCTTGCACCGGCAATCTGTTCCCATGTTACCGGAATTCCAAGCCACGGATCAAGTGATCCCCATCTTCCCACTCCAACAAGCAAGTATGGTTTTCCTTCTGATAGTAATTTATTATTCATTGATGAAATTTCTGCTGCAACTTCTCTGCTCTTTGCACGATCAAATAAATTATAATCAACTACAACTGCATCATAGACATCCTGAATAATTCCATTACCAAGCACCTGGTTACTTCGGCAGATTAATTTTTCCTGAGGAATATTATCAATTCTGAGTTCCTCAAATTCGTGACTAACGACCAATGGTCTCATCTGAAGCAATCCAAATTCTTTTTTCTTGCCGCTGGGTTTTGAGATGTTAACTGCAAACTCAATTTCAACCGGAGTTCCCATTCCCCAGTTGCCCATCTCTAAAAGTAGTTCAAGAACATTTGCAAGCGGAAAAATTTTGTTTCTTAATACGGGTCCGAATGTTACAAGTCGAACTCCGTTCCTTCCCAGTCCATCATAGATTGCATCATTTTCAGGAAGGTAGGTTGAACCAACAAATCTCAATGGACCATCTTTCTCAGCCACACTTAAAGGAAAGGTTTTTACTAATTTGTCGTAAGTAACATTTCCGAAGTCTGTTTTTTCATCAATCTGCAAAGCAAAAAATTCCATCTGGCTGCTGTTAAGAGATTCTTTTACTGAATGAAATTGAAGTAAGTCAGTTGAATACTTTGGACAGAACCTTACAGTATTTCCGCCTTCAACAACCCACTTACCCAAACCAAGTGCAGTGGAAACAATTCCGTCAGTTGATTTTTGCGGAGGAAGCGGATAAAAATTGTAAGACTTGGCTACTCCTGAAAAATCCGGATAAAATCTATTCTCATGATAATTACCAACTGTCTTCTGAATTATTACCGCCATCTTTTCTTCTTCAGATCGGTAAGAAGTAACCTTGATGTAGTTCTTTGCATTCTGGTAGAAGGTTGATGCATAAACTCTTTTAATAGTTACTAGAAGATCGTTTAGTCTTATCAGAGAATTAGCATTGTCATTTGGTATCATGTAAGTCTGATAAACACCGGCGAAGGGATGATACTGAGAATCTTCCAGCAAACTAGATGATCTCACTGCAAGAGGATTTCTTATGATATCCAGAAACGCCGCAAGTTCACCAAGAATATCTTCCGGGAATTTTGAAGCTTCCAGAAATTTTTGTGTTATCTCTTCATCATCATCGCAATGAAGGGCAAAACTTCTCAGGTTGTTCATATCCAGAAAATCATCAAAGACATTTGTTGCCAGGACTATTGCAGGAGGAACGTAAATTAAAACGTCTTCAAACTGATCGCGAAGCTGATAATCATTGATGAGAGTATTAACAAAACCAAGACCTCTTGCTTTGCCGCCAAGCGAACCGCCGCCGATACGTGCAAAGCTGCTTTCAGGATCGAATGTTTCTTTGTTGAAATCAGTAATTATCCCACGCTGCCTTGCCATCCGGTAATTGTGAATCGAGTGAACGAGATCTTCTCTTAATGCTTCTCCTGTTGCATAGTCTGAAACTTTTCTTGGTCTTAGCATATGTGCTAGCCAGAATTCGGTCCTCGCTTTAAACCAGTTTGAAAAGTGATTTCTCTCAGCGTGAAAATTTATGCTTTCCATCGGCACAATTTTTAATTGCTCTTCCATGCTTTTCAGATCATTTGCTCTACCGACTTCAACTCCATCTGCTGTCTTGAAAATAAAATCACCAAAACCAAAATTGTTGTTCATAAAATGCTGAAGTCTTGTAATCAATATTGGAGAGTCTTTCAGAATGAATGAAGCTCCAGCTTTCTTCGCATCTTCCTCATTTGAGGAATCGTTCGAAGTCAATAAAATTGGGATGTCACTTATTGCTTCTTTAACTGCTTTAGTAAATTTTATTCCTGCTGTATCATCAAGCTCGCCGTTTTTGGGGAATGCGATGTCCGAAATTATTCCAAGAACAAGCTCTTTGTACTTATCAAAATGATCCCACGCTTCTTCATAAGTTGTGCAAAGAAGAATTTTTGGTCTTGCTCGCATTCTTAAGTATTTATGAGTGAGATTTATTCCCTCGGAGATTAATCTCTGACTTTGCTTCAGCATTTCGGTGTAGATTATTGGAAGGAAAGCAGAATAATATCTTACACTATCTTCAATAACAATTACGTTTTGTACCCCGACAATTTTACTGTCGTGTTCGACATTAAGCTTATCTTCAAGATATTTTATTATTCCGATGATTATTCTGAAGTCGCCGGTCCATATAAAAACTTTTTCGAATAAAGAACTTTCAGGATTGGAGAGCAGAGATTTTAGTTCTCTGTTATCGTGAGCGAGAAGAACTATTGGAACGTCCAATCCTGATTTTTTCACCAGCTTGGCAAAACTAAGCGCAGTCATATCTTCAATGTGCATAGTGGAAATGATCAGGTCATATCGACCTTCTTCTTTTATTCGGTTAACAGCATCATAACCGCTTGAAACTCTTGTTAATTCAGGTGAGTGGCTTAGGTTTAGTCCCTGGTATTCATTTCGGATAAGTTCGTATAATCTGCCATCTTCTTCAAAAAGGTAAAGATCGTAGAGGCTGGAAACAAGCAGGATATTAGTAACACGCAGACGCATCAGGTTCTGAAAACCCTGGAAACGGGTTCCGTAACCGTGTTCAACCCAATCGGCTTCGGGATTACTTTTAAATTCCTTTATGTAATCCATTCGTTATTCAATTAAAAATTTGAGTGGAAGATTTGTATATAAAATACAGTGGAAATTTACGATTTTTAATCAACAATTACCTTCCCAGAATGTTTTCGACTTATCTTGAGATTTGTTATCTGCATAACTTTTCTGGGACGTCACGGTCGCACCGTGACGTAAATCTCTATAACATCCTTATTCCGGCATATTCTACATCAACTTCAAGAACAGAATGGTCACCATTTATATAATTTCTCGCGCTTGAGTATTTGTAGTCTTCTGCTCTGCTAACCAGTCCTGCTTTTATAGGATTGTTATGAATATAATTTAGCTTTGCCCAGAACATTTGCTGGTTTCTAATTACTTCGTCGTCGAATTTTGGCATCCATAATTTTCTTGACTGGTCTTTTAACCCTTCCGCTGACTCTTGGAATATTTTCAGAAGTTTGTGATTTTTGTTTTCTTCGATAGTATCAAATATTTGCCAAGCTATAAATTTCTTTATGTCTCTCATTATATCCGAGATTGTCCCAAACTTTGGATTGACTATCAATATCCAGTGAAAGTGAGATGGCATAATTACATAACCAAGAATAATAAACTTATATTTTTCTCTGTAATGTTTAATGTTTGAGATAAGTATGTCGCAGAAGTTATAGTTGCTGAATATAGGTGTGAACCTGACAACAGTTGTAGTTACGAAATAAAATCGTTCTTCTGATAGATTGCTTCTTCCTCTTCTTCCCATATGTTAAATATAACAAAACAAATTTTTCCTGTCACGGTGCGACCGTGACAGCCGTGGAAATTTAACCATTAAATTCTTTTTACAATTAGAACAAAAAAGCGAAGCAAGTATGGAGCTTTAACCTGCTTCGCCAAAGAATTATAAAATTGTAAGAAATTCTACATTCTCAATTTTTAACTCTTAATTGATTAAACCACTCCCTGATCAATCATTGCATCTGCAACTTTCAGGAAGCCGCCGATGTTCGCGCCATTAACATAGTTGCCTGGTGTTCCAAATCTATCTGACATTTCAACGCAGGTTTTGTGTATGTTTTTCATAATCAGCATCAAGCGATTGTCAACTTCTTCTCTTGTCCATGGCAGACGCATACTGTTCTGTGACATTTCAAGTCCGGAAACTGAAACACCACCGGCGTTAGCGGCTTTACCAGGACCGTAAAGAATTTTATTCTCTAAGAAAATATTTACGCCATCAATTGTGGTCGGCATATTTGCACCTTCGCTCACAACATAAACACCATTCTTAACTAAGTTCTGTGCATCCTTTGCATTAATTTCATTTTGTGTTGCACTCGGGAATGCGCATTGTGCTTTATGATTCCATAGTGGGTTGAACTCCATATTCATATCGAGAGGAGTGTAAACTGCACTTTTGTATTTGTCTGTGTATTCTTTGATTCTTCCTCGTCTTACATTTTTCAATTCCATTATGTATCTAAGTTTTTCCATATTTATTCCAGCTTCATCATAGATGTATCCGTTTGAATCAGAAAGTGTAACCGGTTTAGCACCAAGCTGTAAAAGTTTTTCAACTGTGTACTGAGCAACATTTCCACTTCCGGAAACAAGACAAACCTTACCTTCAAGCGTTTGCTTTTTGGTTGAGAGCATTTCAGCTGCAAAATAAACTGCGCCATAACCTGTAGCTTCAGGACGAATTAATGAACCGCCCCAGTTCAATCCTTTTCCTGTAAGAACTCCTGTGAATTCATTTCTTAATTTTTTGTACTGTCCGAAAAGATATCCGATTTCTCTTCCTCCAACACCAATATCTCCTGCAGGAACGTCAGTATCAGGCCCGATATGCCGGAACAGTTCGCTCATAAATGCCTGACAGAATCTCATTATCTTCAAATCACTTTTTCCTTTTGGATCGAAATCGGAACCGCCTTTACCGCCGCCCATTGGCAATGAGGTTAAACTATTTTTGAACACCTGTTCGAATGCTAAAAATTTTAATATGCCAAGATTAACAGATGGGTGAAATCTGAGACCTCCTTTATATGGGCCAATCGCACTGTTCATTTCAATTCTGTAACCAATGTTGATGTGAACTTCACCCTGTTCATCAACCCACGGAACTCTGAAAATAATTACTCTTTCGGGTTCAATAATTCTTTCGAGAATTTTGGCCGAGCGGTATTCGGGATGTCTTTCCAGAACCAGATCTAATGATTCTGCAACTTCTGTGACTGCTTGATGAAATTCTGGTTGTGCCGGGTGTTTGGCTTTGACTTCTGCTATTAAGCTTTTTACGTAATCGGACATTTTTCCTCCGGAAATTTTAGTTAGAAATTAGTTTTGGGATTATCTTGAATAATCTTTGATTTGAAACTAATTGATTATGGCTTGATCGGAAAGAATAGAATTTGTGAAAGTTATGTAACAGAAATTGTTACAAAATAATTTTGGATAGGCAAGAATTTATATTTCTACC
>CAZLJI010000034.1:0-12902 GCA_964559565.1 uncultured Ignavibacteriaceae bacterium
CGGAGGTGCGCCAATTAATCTGGAGACAGAAAATTTTTCCATATACTCGCTCATATCAATTCTTATCATTGCATGTTCGTCATCAAAAAGAACTTCTGCAAGTGAGCGTGCAAGTTCGGTTTTGCCAACACCGGTTGTTCCGAGAAATATAAATGAACCGATTGGACGATTTGCATCCTGCAATCCTGAACGTGAACGTCGGATAGCGTTTGCAACTGCAGTAACTGCTTCGTCCTGTCCAACCACACGATGATGAAGCTCATCTTCAAGTCTTAAAAGTTTGCTTCTTTCACTCTCAAGCATTTTACTTACTGGGATTCCGGTCCATTTGGAAACGATCTCGGCAATATCTTCTGCATCGACTTCTTCCTTCAGCATCTTCCTATCTTTTTGTGCATCTGCGAGTTTTTTAGTTTCTTCTTTTAACTGCTTTTCGAGATTAGTAATTGTTCCGTAACGAATCTCTGCAACTTTTCCGAGATTACCTTCACGCTCAAATCTTTCAGCTTCGAGTTTGAGATTTTCAATTTCACTTTTCATTGTGCGGATCTTTTGGATTTTTCCTTTCTCGAGGTCCCAATGGATTCTTAGCTTTGTTCTTTCCTCATTCAACTCGCTCAATTCCTGCTGAAGTTCCACCAATCTTTTTGCGGACGCGTCATCCTTCTCACGCTTTAAAGCCTCACGTTCTATTTCAATCTGCTTAACTTTTCGTTCGAGAGTATCGAGTTCTTCTGGCATCGAGTCAATTTCTATTCTTAATTTTGATGCAGCTTCGTCAATCAGATCAATCGCTTTATCGGGAAGAAATCTGTCAGTGATATATCTTTCCGAAAGCTGAGTTGCGGCAACAATTGCACCGTCAGTAATTCTAACCCCGTGGTGAACTTCGTAGCGTTCTTTAAGTCCACGAAGAATTGAGATAGTATCTTCTTCGGAAGGTTCATCAACAAGTACCGGCTGAAAACGTCTCTCAAGTGCGGCATCTTTCTCAATATGTTTTTTGTATTCATCTAGAGTTGTTGCACCAATTGCATGGAGCTCACCACGAGCTAAAGCTGGTTTTAAAATATTCGCAGCATCCATAGCTCCCTGAGTCGCACCCGCACCAACAAGTGTGTGAAGCTCATCAATGAAAAGGATAATTTCTCCATTTGATTCCCGAACTTCTTTGATAACTGCCTTCAATCTTTCTTCAAACTGTCCGCGGAATTGTGTCCCAGCGATTAAAGCGCCCATATCGAGTGCGATAATTCTTTTGGTTTTAAGATTTTCAGGAATATCACCAGAGACAATACGATGGGCTATTCCTTCAGCAATAGCTGTCTTCCCTACTCCGGGTTCGCCAATTAACACAGGATTATTTTTTGTTCTTCTTGAAAGAACTTGAAGAACTCTTCGTATTTCTTCATCTCTTCCGATTACAGGATCGAGCTTTCCCTGTTTAACGAGATCATTCAAATCTCTTCCATACTTTTCGAGAGATTGATAAGTATCTTCTGGATTTTGTGATGTAACTCGCTGAGTTCCTCTCACGGTTTTAAGTGCTGACAAGATATCATTATAAGTAATTCCGTTATCACGCAGCAACTGGCCTGCTTTGCTTTTATCGTTTGTGAGTGCAAGCAGAAGATGCTCTGTGGAAACATATTCATCTTTCAGATTGCGTGCCTCATCTGCGGCAATATCAAAAAGCTTTGCAAGTGTCTGTCCCATCTGCTGATTACCAAGTCCGGTTCCGCTTACCTTTGGCAATGATTCAAGCAGTTGGTTAACTTTTATCTTAACCGCATTAAAATTGCCACCTGTTTTTTTAATTATGGATTCAGCAACATTTCCGCTTTCCTGCACAATTGAAGCAAGCAGATGTTCCGGTTCAACAATCTGGTTGTTGTAGTTCTGTGCAATCTCAATTGCCGTCTGGATAATTTCCTGTGCTTTTACTGTTAGTCTATTGAAATTAAATGACATAGTTTCTTTTCCTTTTCCGAATTAATCATTTCTTATCTTGGATAATTCTTTAAACAATTTCTTTTCCTTTTCAGTTAAAGTTTTTGGTATTGTAACATGAACCCTCACAAACAAGTCTCCCCTTTCATTAGCTCTCTCCAAACCCAGTCCTTTAAGCCTTAAAATTTTTTCAGATTCAGTTCCTTCTGGAATTTTGATGCTGATTTTTTTTCCATCAAGAGTTTTAATTTCTTCCTTTCCCCCAAGAACAGCTGTATATAGATCAATATCCAAATTATAGAAAAGCTCACCATCGTTTATTTCATAGAACGGATGCTGAAGAATATGAATGTTTAAGTAGAGATCTCCTTTCGTTCCACCTTGTACTGAAGATCTTCCTAATCCTTTCAGTCGAAGTTTTTGCCCGTCAGATGTTCCCGGATTAATTTTTATTTTTATTTTTTTACTATCAATGCTAATCTGCCTTTCGATTCCATTAATTGCTTCTTCAAGAGTGATATTTAAATTTGCTTCAACATCAACACCAATTGGCTGATTTTGAAATTCATGGGATCCAAATCCTGATCTTGCTTGTCTTCCTCTTCCTCCAAAGAATGATTCAAAGAAATCAGAAAATCCGCCCATATTACCGAACAAATCACCGAAGTCACCAGAAAATTCATATGTAGTTCCGCTCCCTCTTCCAGTTCCACCAAACTGCGAATAGAAATCTTCGAATCCGCCACCACTTGATTGATACTGATTCCAGTTTGCACCGAGAGCATCGTACTTTTTTCTTTTTTCCGGATCAGCTAAAACTTCATGTGCTTCGGTAATTTCTTTAAATTTTTCTTCAGCTGCTTTATTGTCTGGGTTTTTATCGGGATGATATTTCACCGCAAGCTTTCTGAAAGCTTTGCCTATTTCTTCTTTGGTAGCTGATTTATCTACACCTAGTATTTTGTAATAGTCTCTGAAATCCATTGGTACAGCAAAATTAATTTTAGAGTCAGATATTAAAATAAAAAGGGTGACTGTAAATCACCCTTTCCAACAACATAAGTAATCTTCACTTAATTAACTTTTATTTCGATCTCTTTTGGTTTTACTTCATCTGCCTTTGGAATGGTGATTGTCAACTGACCATCCTTGAATTCAGCTTTTATCTTGTCTTCCTTTATTTCCTTTGGAAGATTGAATGATCTGTAGTACTTGCCGTAAGTTCTCTCAACTCGATGACATTTTGTATCCTTTGATTCTTGTTCCTGAACTCTCTCACCGCTTATACTTAGCTGACCATCTGTATATGAAATTTTAACATCGTCCTTCTTCATTCCAGGAAGATCTGCTTTGATCATATAATTGTCTTTGTCTTCGAAAATATCTGTCAAAGGCATCCAGACAGCGTTCTCATAACCGTTCTCTGAGTCCTCTTTTTTCGAAAGCCCAAAGCGATCATCAAAAGTTCTGAACATTCTATTGAACTCTCTTTCGACATTCAAGAGGTCACGTACTGGATTAAATCTAATTATAGCCATTTTATTACTCCTTATATTATTTGTTAATTGGATTTTATTGTTTTTACTTTCTTTGCAATAAAAACAATCACCGTGCCGAAATTAAAAAATGCTGTAACATATTGTAATACAAAGAGATAGTGGGAATTTTTGTAATTTGAATATGTCGAATCATTTTGGCAGAAAATATGATAAATATGTGAAAAACAAGGACTATATTAAAGATATAGTGTGACAATATTACAGAGGAATAAAAAAAGTTCATAAGCTATAAATCCGCAAATTGTTAATATTCATAATAATAGCTATTTTTACGCCCGCTTTCCAGCTCTACAGAAAATGAAATTAGAAATAAAAGAAGATACAATAATTGCACTAGCAACACCGCCCGGAGTAGGTGCAATTTCAGTAATCCGATTAAGCGGACCTAGTTCTTTTTCTGTAATTGATAGTGTGTTTGCTGGAAAAAGTAAAATTGCAAATGCAAAGACACATACGATCCACTATGGCCAGATAGTTGAAAATGATGAGATCCTTGATGATGTGTTGGTGTCGGTATTCAGGGCCCCAAACTCGTATACTTCTGAGGATATTGTTGAAATTAGCACTCACGGTAGCCCATTAATAGCTCAAAAAATTATCTCACTGATAATAAATAATTATGAGGTTCGTGTTGCCGAACCAGGAGAATTTACAAAGAGGGCTTTCCTCAGTAACAGAATTGATCTCACTCAAGCTGAAGCTGTTACAGATCTTATAAATTCAAGAACTTTAGTTTCATTAAGAGGTGCCAGAAACCAGTTAGACGGGTTATTATCTTCAAAAATAACTTTTCTGAGGCAAAAATTAGTTGATATTTCTTCATTTATCGAGTTGGAGCTTGATTTTGAAGAAGAGGATGTTGAGTTTGTTCGAAGGAATGAGCTGAACGAGAAAATTAATAAGGTTTTAGTAGAAATTGAAGACTTATTGGATTCTTACTCATTTGGTAAAGTTATCCGAGATGGGATTAATATTGCAATTGTCGGGGAACCAAATGTAGGAAAATCTTCATTATTGAACTACTTGTTAAAAGAATCACGAGCAATTGTTAGTGAGATTCCTGGAACTACAAGGGATACTATTAGAGAGGAAGTTTCAATTGATGGAATATTATTTAAATTTCATGACACTGCAGGGATTAGGTCTTCAAAAGATGAAATAGAGATAGAAGGTGTAAGGCGATCTAGAGATGCAATAAGAAATGCAGATCTGATATTGTTTGTAGGCGATGTAGCTGTTGGATTTTCTGATTCCATAAATATTGAGCTTCATGATCTAAATCCATCTGTAAAACTTATTAAGATTCTAAACAAAATAGATTTAGAAGTTAACAAACCATTTTCGGAGGATTTCAAAATATCTGTGAAAACTGGCGCGGGAATGGCACAATTAATTGAAGGGCTGAAAAAGGAAGCACTCCATGAAGGGGCATATACTGAGAGTGATGCGATAGTGACTAATACAAGGCACTTCAAGTGTTTGTTGAAATCTAAGGAAAATTTAGAGAAGGCATTAAAGACACTCTCGGAAAATTTTAGTGGTGAATTTTTGGCAAGTGATCTGCGAGCTGCTGAAAGTGACTTAGCCGAGATAATTGGGGAAGTAACACCAGAAAATATATTAAATAATATTTTTTCTAGATTTTGCATTGGAAAGTGATTGTTTCACGTGAAATGAAATTAGCAGCATACAATAAGAAAGGTAAGTAATCCCCCATTTCACGTGAAAATATTTATAAAACAATAAGTTATGAGAGTTGATACATTTGATATAATCGTAATAGGAGGCGGGCATGCTGGTCTTGAGGCTGCTGCTTCCGCTGCAAGTATGGGCACCTCAGTTGCTTTGCTGACAATGGAAAAAAATGCTCTCGGTAGAATGTCCTGTAATCCAGCAATTGGTGGTACAGCGAAGGGTCATCTGGTAAGGGAGATTGACGCTCTAGGTGGACTGATGGGTAAGATAGCCGATGCTACCGGAATTCAGTTCAGAATGCTAAATAAGTCTAAAGGACCAGCAGTGTGGTCGCCTAGGTGTCAATCTGATAGGAAATTATATTCTAAGATTGCGGTGGAATTTATTCAGTTTCTGAAATTTTAATTGAAAATGGCTGTGTTAATGGCATTCGGACTGGTTCTGGTAAGGAAATTACAGCGAGAGTAGTTGTTTTATCCGCAGGCACGTTTATGAATGCTGTAATGCATACAGGGCTTTCGGCGACCAGAGGTGGAAGATATAACGAAAAACAATCTGTGGGTATTACAGAAAGCTTAATCAGTCACGGATTCATTTCTGGTAGATTAAAAACAGGAACGCCTCCAAGACTGAAGAAAAGTAGCATTAATTTCGACACGCTTGAAGAGCAGCCGGGAGATACAGATCCTAAACCCTTCTCACACTTTACTGACCTCGCTAACTTCCCTGCTCTTCCTCAGGTAAGCTGTCATATTACTTACACTGATTCCGTGGTTCACAAGATTTTAGAAAAGGGATTTGATCGATCACCGATGTTTACAGGGTTGATTAATGGAATAGGTCCCAGGTATTGTCCATCAATTGAAGATAAGGTGGTTAGGTTTTCTGATAAAGGAAAACACCAACTTTTTCTTGAGCCCGAAGGATTAGAGAGTGACCAGATTTATGTGAATGGATTTTCAACTTCTCTTCCAGAAGAGATTCAATTAGAAGCGCTGCATAAAATCAGAGGTCTTGAGGAAGTTGAGATGATTCGTCCTGGATATGCGGTTGAATATGATTTTTTCCCGCCACATCAGGTTGATTCAACTCTTGAAACTAAACTAATAAAAGGCTTGTATTTCGCTGGTCAAATTAATGGAACATCAGGCTATGAAGAAGCCGCAGCACAGGGATTGATTGCTGGAATTAATGCTGCTCTGAGAATTCAAAAAAGAAACGAATTTGTTTTAAAAAGAAGCGAAGCTTATATCGGAGTTCTGATAGATGATCTTGTTACTAAATCTACTGATGAACCTTACAGAATTTTCACTTCAAGAGCTGAACATAGACTCCTTCTAAGACAAGATAATGCAGACAGAAGATTGATGAAATATGGAAGAGAGTTTGGTTTAGTTAGCGCCGAAAATGCGGAGAAGGTGCATGATCGAGAAAAGAAAATATTCTCAGGAATAAATGCTTGCAGAAATTTAAAACTTAATGCAAGGAAAGTTAATAGTTTTTTGGAAAGTAAAGGATCATCGATTATTGATTCGACTGAAACCATTGCTAACCTCTGCAGAAGACCTGAGTTATTATTATCAGAATTATTGAAATTGGATGGTCTTTCAGAAAACGTTGACATCAGTCCATTGATTGAGGATGAGTTAGCCTTACAACAAGTTGAAATTGATTTAAAGTACGAAGGTTACTTAAAGAGACAAGAAGAAATGATAGCTAAACTGGAAAAATATGAAGACCACCTAATCCCTTTAACATTAAACTATCTAGAAATGAAATCATTATCTGCAGAGAGCAAAGAAAAACTTCAAAGATACAAACCTAGATCGATTGGCCAAGCTTCTCGTTTACCTGGTGTAACGCCTTCTGATATTTCTGTTTTATTGATATATTTAAAGAGATAATTTTATTTTTTTTATGGCCGATAAACAAGACCAGTACCTAAAAGAGCTTAACGTATTTTGCTGGGAAAATGGTTTTAACCCCGAACCTACCAGAACAGAACGACTTGCCTATTTCGCTCAACTTGTTGTTGATAAAAACAAAAAAGTAAACCTCATTTCAAAGCGTGATATAGATTCAATTGTGGAGAAGCACATCTTTATCTCCGCATATATCTCCAAATATCTTCCGGAGAAAGTGACAAAATTTTTGGATATTGGTACCGGAGGCGGATTCCCCGGTATCCCTCTCGCAATTATGAGACCTGACATTAGAGGTGTTTTAGCAGATTCTACATTAAAAAAAGTTGAAGCGGTAAAAGACTTTATTGATAAACTCAAACTAAGCAATGTGATCTCTGAGAATCACCGCGTTGAAAGCGAAGAGTTTATTTCGAGGCATGGCAATTCGTTTGACCTGATTGTTAGCCGCGCTACGGTTCCTCTTATAATTCTTTTTAGGTACGCAATTCCGTTGATCAAAGAGAAAGCATTTTTATTTGCGATGAAGGGTGGGGACCTGTCAGAAGAATTTTCGAAAGCAGAATTGAAGTATAAATCGTATATAAAAAAATCAACCGTTTATGATCTTCACTACAAGCCGACAAATATCAGAAATCAAAAAGGAAAGAAGTTAGTTCTGCTTGAACTTCAAAAGTAAAATATCAAAGGAGCTTCAATTAAAATTTTAACAGGGTTCAATTGATTGAGCCCTTTTTTGTTGCTGTATGAAAGCCGAAACACTAAAAAGATTAAGCACCCAATCAACATTTGATGAGATTAAAAATAGACTTAATCAATCATCTGCGAACATTGTTTTCTGTTCGCAACTTTATGGTGCTGTAAAATCATTTTTAGCTTTGGAGATTGTTAAAGATGAAAAGCAGGTTGTGATATTACAACCAGAGGCAAAATCTTCAGAAGAAACATTTGTGGAATTGAATCTTCTTGGTCAAGAAGAACATTTAGTTCTTTGGAATGAATTTTCAACCGAAGTCATTCAAGAAAAACTGACTAAAATTTCCCGGATAAAAAAGCTGATTCTTTTATCAACTTATGATCTTCTATCAATTAAGCTTCCTGCCCCAAAGCAAGTAAACCAAGCGACAACAATTATCCAGGCGGGGAGAGAAGTAAAGTACAATGAGTTAATCGAATATTTAAATTTGCTGAATTACCAGCAAGATAAATTTGTTGAGGTACCTGGTGAGTTTTCTGTCAGAGGTTCGATAATAGATTTTTGGTCTTATAGCGAGAACAATCCGGTGCGATTGGAATTTGACGGAGACTTTCTTGAATCAATTCGTTATTTCGATCCAGAAAGCCAGCGCTCAATTGAGACTACCGAAAGTGTGTCGTTAGCAGGGGCAATAATCAAAACAGAAGAATTAACAGCGGATATTTTTGAATATCTCGATAATCCGGTAATTGTTGCTTCATCGTTCGAACTTCAGAATAAAACTTTTAGACCTGTTAAAACTGAACAAGTTGGTTTAAATGAATCAGATAAAAAAATCTCTCCCGATGAAGCTTACGAAGCTCAAGACTTTCCAGAATTTGAAAACCCTTTATCTGAATCGGGCGATAATTCATTTAAAATAAATCTTGATGAACTTCTGCATAAAAAGAATGCTCGCTGGATACTTGAAGAAGAAATTGCCGCTTCACCGAGTCGAATAGATCTCGGTTTTTCTGAAGCACCAACAATCAATTCAAACTATCAGATTCTATTTAATGTTCTGAAGGAATATTCAGAAAATAATTATGATGTGATTATAACATCAGAGAACGAACTTCAGACATCAAGATTGAAAGAACTACTTTCAGAATATATTGAGGAACTTGCAGAACTAATTACCACTCAGAAAATTAAACTAGATACTTTCCCAATTAAAAAAGGATTTATTCATCACAAGGAAAAAATTCTTCTACTTACCGATTACCAAATATTTAACAAACCGTACCGTTCAAAACTTCCACTAAAAAAGAGATACAGCAAGTCAAAATCTAAATCAATTGCTTCAATAAAACATGGAGACTATGTTGTTCACGAGAGTTATGGAATAGGTATGTATGCCGGACTTAAAACAATAAACATCGGCAACACAAAACAGGAATCAATGAAGCTTCTTTATAATGAAGGAGGAGTTGTATATGTAAATCTTAACTATCTCAATCTTGTAAAGAAATATTCATCGAATGAGAATCTGAAGCCGACCTTATCAACGCTTGGAACGGGGGAATGGGATCGAAGAAAAACAAAGACCAAAAAGAAAATTAAAGAAGCAGCAAGGGAATTAATTGAACTTTATGCAAAACGGAAGGCGACAAAAGGTTTTCAATTCAGTTCTGATACTATCTGGCAGAAAGAGCTGGAAGCGGCATTCTTTTATGAAGATACTCCCGATCAGGAGAAAGTAACAAATGAAGTTAAGTCAGATATGGAAGCACCGAATCCAATGGACAGACTCGTTTGCGGTGATGTTGGTTTTGGAAAAACCGAAATAGCAGTTCGTGCATCTTTCAAAGCCGTACAGGATGGAAAGCAGGTTGCGTTGCTTGTGCCAACTACCATTCTTGCTGAACAGCATTTCAACACTTTTAAAGACAGACTAACTCAATTTCCAGTTAGAGTCGCAGCTCTTTCAAGGTTTCAATCAAAGAGTGAACAAACTGAAATACTAAAAAATCTTGAACTGGGAAATGTTGACGTTGTAATAGGAACTCACCGGCTTCTGTCGAAAGATATTAAGTTCAAAGATCTTGGTTTGCTGATGATCGATGAAGAACATCGCTTTGGTGTTTCTGCCAAGGAAAAACTTCGTGAGATAAAAATTAATGTTGATACGTTGACGCTTACCGCAACACCAATTCCACGAACATTGAATTTATCCTTGCTTGGTGCTCGCGATCTTTCAATAATTGCGACACCGCCACCAAACCGTCAGCCGATTTACACAACTGTTTCAACATTTGATATTACGAGAATCAGAGAATGGATTTATAATGAGTTGAAAAGGGGAGGACAAGTTTACTTTGTGCATGATCGTGTTGAATCTATCGGCAAGTTGGCTGATTATCTGAATAAACACATTCCTGATATTAAAATCGGAACTGCACACGGACAAATGAAATCATCACAACTTGAAGAAGTGATACATGGATTCCTCAGTAAAAAGTATGATCTGCTTCTTTCTACAAAAATAATTGAATCCGGGCTGGATATTCCAAACGTTAATACAATAATTGTAAACAGAGCTGATAGATTTGGACTTGCCGAGCTTCATCAGCTTCGCGGTAGAGTTGGAAGATCAACGAGACAAGCATTTGCATATTTTATTGTCCCATCATTGAGTGGAATTACAAAAAAGGCCTTGAGGAGACTTCAGGCAATTGAAGAATACACTGAGATTGGTTCGGGATTTAATCTTTCGATGCGTGATTTAGAAATTCGCGGGGCAGGAAATCTTCTCGGGAAAGAGCAATCAGGTTTTATAAATGAAATCGGTTTTGATCTTTATATTAAAATGATCGATGAAGCAGTTGAGGAGTTGAAGTATCAGGAATACCAGGAAATCTTTAAAACACTTCCACAAAAAGAAGACAGAACCGAGCCGACAATCGATCCATATTTTGAAATCGGAATTCCGGAAACATATATGCCTGAACAGATGGATAGGCTTAGTTTCTACACTGCACTTTATTCGATTAAGAATCTGGAAGAACTATACGAATTAAAAGAAGAAATGCAAGACAGGTTCGGCCCCGTTCCAGAATTGGTTAAAAGACTATTGTTGGTTGCAACGTTGAAATGCTATGCATCATTTGCTTTGTTCGAAAGAATCATTATGAACAGAAAAGTCGTGAGCATCATTTTACCAAAAGGAGAGAAGGAAGATTATTACAAATTTAAGTTTGTTGAATTGATGAGGTTTATCGTCTCAGATCATAAAGACAATGTTAAATTTGAGCAGAAGAATGACATAATGAAGCTGATGATCAAAAATAATTTCGAATCTCCGGAAAAGCTTTTAGAATTTTTAATTGACTTCGGAAAAAATATTGGGAAACTGTTTGAGAACAATGCCGTCAAAGAAACATCTGTGAATTAAAACAACCGTGCAAGCTAGTGCTTGCCTCTCGCATCATTACTGCCTAAGTTTGCTTTCAATTATTGATTAATTAATAATGGCCTTTACTAAAGAGAAACCATATAACGAACTTCCGCTTCTTCTTCCCGATAAAAGAAATTGGGAAACTCTTGAGGTTTATAAAAAACTTGCAGATGCGCGTGCATCTCTTGCTGAGCTTAAAGGCCGACTTCCTATCATTCCAAATCCGCTGATGCTGATCAATACTCTTGTTCTTCAGGAAGCGAAAGACAGCTCCACAATTGAAAATATATTCACAACTAACGATGCTCTTTACAAAGCGTTCTCTTCAAATCTTACTAATGATGCCTCTACAAAGGAGGTTCTCCGTTACCGTGAAGCTTTGTGGAACGCATTTACGAAGATGAAGAAACCTTCTGAGTATTCTGAAAAGCTTGCCGTTGAAATTTTCAAAACAATTACAGATAAGAAAGAAGAAATCAGGAAGGTTCAGGTTTATATCGGCAGCAGCAGTCACGTCGTTTATACTCCGCCGTCACCGGGAAATATTTTGAAGGAAAAATTAACCAACTGGTTTGATATTGCACTCAAAGAAAGGAATGTTGATCCGCTTATCAAAATGTCAATGCTTCATTATCAGTTTGAAGCTATTCATCCATTCACCGATGGCAACGGAAGAACAGGAAGGATTCTGAATGTTTTATATCTCTGTAAAGAAAAACTTATCGATCTTCCTGTCATCTATTTATCAAAATTTATCCTCGATAATAAAAACGATTACTATAAATTTTTAAGAGAAGTTACTGAGAACAAAAAATGGGAAAGCTGGATTTTGTTTATGCTCGATGCAGTGAATGAAACAGCAAAACTAACCTTGCAAAAAGTGAACGCAATCTATAAAGAATATCTCTCTGTAATTGAAATAGTCCGGACTAAAGCTCCCGATATTTACACTCATGAATTAATCGAAGTAATCTTCAACCAGCCGTACTGCAAAATTGCAATACTTGAAGAAAAGAAAATTGCTTCCCGCAACACTGCCAGCAAGTATCTCAGAAAATTAGAAGAACTCGGAATTCTTAAGTCTGAAGTAGTCGGCAGAGAAACTCTCTACAAAAACATTTTGCTTTTCAACATTTTATCCTCCAAATAAAAGACACGTGTAAAAATTTAATGGATTTGTGCACGTTCAACTCCATATGCACAACCGTTGTGCACGTCTTTCGCTACATGCACAAATTGTTTTGATATTTGTGCAAGTAAAATTAAAACGCACTGATTTTGTGCATATTTTGAGTGGTAAAGTGATGAATGAGAATTGAAAAGCGGACAATAGAATGCCCGCTTTAAAGGGATTGCAGATGCTTATTTGATTCTTGTGTATTTGATTTCCATCATTTTCATTTCGGGTTTACCGCTTTCTTCCATATACATTGTGAACATAGTTTCATCATCACTAATATTCTGAATTATTTCACGGACTTTATATTCGCCGGTAAAACTCATGCCTGATCCAGCATAAGTAAAGGTCTTTGTAGCTTCATCATAAGAACCTTCAAGTACCATCCCGCCGGTGCTCATATTATCTACCCAGTAGCTGAAGAATTTTTTTGTTGCATTATCGTAGCCGGTTATTGCGGTTCCTT
>CAZLJI010000035.1:0-2173 GCA_964559565.1 uncultured Ignavibacteriaceae bacterium
ATCTCAGACAGCGAATCAAGTTCAACGCCAAGTTCGCTTGATGAATTAGTCAATCTTGCAACCATGCCATCGAGTGCATCAAAAATAGCCGCAATAAAAATTAACCAGGCAGCATAATTAAAATTTCCTTCGGATGCACTTAGAATAGATAAAAATCCGCAGAACATATTTATCGCCGTGAAAAGATTCGGGATAATAGAAGGAGTTAGGCGTGGTCGGTTCATTAATCCTTCAATTCAAATAAAATAGTTTCACCAGCATACACATTGTCATTTAATTGAACTACTGGCTTCCATTTTCCAGGGACGAACACATCAACCCGACTTCCAAATTTTATCATTCCAAATCTTTCACCAATAGTTACTTTATCACCAACTTTAAGTTCATTAACTATTCTTCTTGCCAGGAAACCAGCAATCTGTGTGAAAAGAATTTTGTCCCCATCAGCTATTATTCCCGTTTCCATTCTTTCATTATTTTCCGATGCTTTATCTTCAAAAGCTGCAATAAATTTTCCATCATGATATTTCAAAGGTTCAATTCTGCCGCTTATCGGAATTCTGTTCACGTGAACATTGAGTGGCGACATAAATATGGAAATCTGGTTACAGTTCTGTCCTACAAATGTGTTAGTTATATTTTGTCTTATGACGATAACCTTACCATCAGCAGGTGTAACTATGATACCTTTTTGTGTCGGTGTTTTTCTTTCGGGATCTCTGAAAAAATTTAGAGTCAACAAAAGAATAAAAGCTGCAACAAGAATTAGAATTATTTTTAGTGGATTACTCTGTGTGAAAAAACTTAGCGATATGAGGATGAAGGCAATTACTGCGACAACTCCTATAGTTGTATAACCATATTTTGTAAACATCTAATCTCCGTTGGTCAATTTTACAAGATAATCGGTGTACTTTTTCATCTGAACTACAGTTTCAATTTTGAATGGATCCAACTTTTCATCCAACGTACTGCTTACAACCTTTATGCTTGAAGGAGAAAAATCACCAATTAAATAAATTTTATCATCAAATTTACCAAATGTGCAGGTCAGTTCAACCAGCATTACATTTCTTCTTTCAAAAAAAGATTTAACGATTGCGTTAATTTTTGAGCAAAGTCGATTTATAATTTTTAATTCATCGTAAGTACAAAGATTGAAAGAGATAATATGACTTTCGCTTATGACCGATTCCTTTGAATCTCCATAATGATATTCCTGTATTGGAAGCTCAAGTGGTGAACCGAGCTTAATAGAAAAAATTCTTGCGGTTCTAACATCTGCCGAGTTAAGAATCTTCACCCTAAAACTGAACTCTGTATATTTTAGAAAACACAAGCTTCTATTATTGGATTGCTTCACAAATGCGATGGGAATGTTATATCCTTTGAGGTACTCAAAAAAATATGAGTTGAGTATAGCAGATTTTTCACCAAAATTCTTAGCGGTCACTTTGGAATTTTTTGGCGTAAAGAAATAATCATGAAACTCAATTAACCTGAGGTCTGCTTCTAATCCCGATACATATTCTTTTATGTTTACCTTCGTTTTCATCAATACAATTTTGACTTTTCTCTTTATAAAAGATGGAGTAGAAGTTATGAATTTTACGTATATAAAGTCAATCAATTATCGTATATTTGAACAAAATATTAACAAAAAATAAAATTTCAATAGCTTTAATTCAGGAGGATTTTAATGAAGGGCGGAATGCAAGCGATGCTTAAGCAGGTTCAAAAAATGCAGGAAGAAATGCAGAAAGTGCAAAGTGAACTTGGCAATTTAACTGTGTCAGAGGAAGCTGGTGGTGGAATGATAAAAGCAACTGCCAATGGAAACAGGGAAATTATATCAATAGAAATAGACGCGCAGGTCATCAATAAAGATGAAAAGGAAATATTGGAGGATCTAGTAGTTGCAGCCGTGAATAAAGCAATTGCATCAGCTTCGAAAATGGCTGAAGAAGAAATGGCAAAAGTTACTAAAGGTATGATACCTCCGGGTATGAATATTCCAGGGCTATAAAGTGCAGATTGCTGAGCCACTTTTAATTGCTATTGAAGAGTTAAGTAGACTGCCTGGAATAGGCAAAAAAACTGCTCAACGTCTTGCTATTTTTTTACTAAAATCCGAAGACCCACAAGTTGAAAATCTTATAAATGCAATAAGAGA
>CAZLJI010000035.1:2183-12849 GCA_964559565.1 uncultured Ignavibacteriaceae bacterium
AAATTAAAGCTAAGATTTTGTAACCGTTGTTTTAATCTTTCCGAAGAGGAATTGTGTAGTATTTGTCAAAGTGAAAAGCGGGATAAATCTGTTATCTGTGTGGTTGAAGAGGCGAGTGATGTAATGGCGATAGAAAAAACACACGAGTTCAAAGGATTGTATCATGTTCTTGGTGGTGTTCTTTCGCCTTTATCAGGTGTTACTCCAGAGTCACTTCATATAAAAGATCTTTTAAAAAGATTTGAAACTGAAGATTTTAAAGAAGTGATACTAGCTTTAAATGCAGATACTGAGGGTGAAACAACCTCACTTTATCTGGCAAAGTTGATGAAACCATTTGGAATAAAAGTTACAAGAATTGCGAGAGGATTACCGATTGGTGGAGATCTTGAATTTGCTGATGATGCTACTATTGGTCGTGCAATTTTAAATCGAAGTTCATTATGACCTGGTACAGAAACTGGTTTAATTCAGAACATTATCTTAGAGTTTACAGTCACCGCGATCAGACAGAAGCCGAAAGATTGGTTGAGCTTATTGCAAAGAGTATGAATCTTCAAGCTAATTCGTCTGTGCTTGATATGGCTTGCGGTGCAGGCAGGCATGCCATCGCTTTTGCGAAGCTGGGATTTAAAGTAACTGCTGTTGATATAAGTCAATTACTTATTTCAGAGGCAAAAAAAAATGCTGAGCATGAAAAGGTTGAAATAGATTTTGTGCTCTCAGATATTCTGGAATACAAAAGTAATAAACAGTTTGATCTGGCTGTAAATCTGTTCACAAGCATTGGCTATTTTGAAAATGATGAAGAAAATTATGCTGTTGTCAAGATGGCGTACGATCTTCTTCACAAAGATGGTTATTTTGTACTCGATTACTTCAATAAAGATTTTTTGATGAAGAACTTAGTTCCAACTACAATTTTTTCAGAAAATGGATTTAAGATAACTCAAAACCGTTCTATTAAAGGAACACGTATAGTCAAAAATATAACTATTGAAAATAACGGCTCGAGCGAGGAGTTTTACGAGTCGGTTAGATTATATAGTTATGAAGAAATCTTAACTTGCATAAAAAATGCAGGATTTAAAATTGTCAATAAATGTGGAGATTATTTTGGAAATATATATAATAGTGAGACATCTCCAAGATTGATCATCTTTGCAATGAAATGAAAAATTATTGGAAAATATTTTTTATCATTTATATCATGACCCTTGCGTCGTGTGATATTTTTCAAGTTAGAGACCCTGAAGAACCAAGCGAAACAAAATCTAGCTATAGAGTTCCCGTAGAACCAAGAGATGTTATTCAGAATCTCATTAACGCTTTCAATGATAAAAACTCAAACGATTATAAGAAAAATTTCTCCACCGGGCTTCCATTAGTCAATCGTGATTTTTTCTTTGCACCATCCGGAAATGTTCTTTCAAGTTTTCCGACTGATTGGTATGTTGATGAAGAATTTCAATATTTTAATAACTTAGTAACCAGATCACCCCAGGATATTCCGATTACACTATCTTTTACCGACGAAGTGTATGATATAAGTGCAGACAGTTCAATCTATTCTGCAAAATATTTTATTAGTGTTCCTGTTCTGAATTCCGAACCAAAAGTGTTTGAGGGAAGCCTAAAATTTTCGATGACCACAGATATCAACGCTGCGTGGATTATTTATTTCTGGGAAGATATTGCTGTTCAGGGTTTCAAAAGCTGGAGTGAATTAAAGCTTGAATCATATCTATAAAGGAAAGATTCTCACCAGCATTTTATTTTTTTTTGTAATGATTTACGCTTGTACAAATCCGTTTGCACCAAAATTTGACGCTGATTTTGATAGTGGTGGGCCACCAATTTCAGATCAATCGACAATTGAGGGAGTCTTTCAGAACTTTCAATATGCCTATACATTTAAAGATACTCTAATCTATGGTAACCTGATCACTTCTGATTTTACTTTTACTTATAGAGATTACGAAAATGGTTTTGATGTAACCTGGGGACGTGATGAGGAAATGCGAACGACTAATGGTCTTTTTCAGAATTCACAGCGGCTTGACTTAATTTGGAATAATATTGTTCTGAGTACAATTGATACTCTTGATGCAAACATCGTCAGAAGTTTTAATCTGAATATCACATTTAATCCAACTGACGTTGTAAGAATTGATGGCCGGGTAAATGTATCATTAAAGCTTGATCCGGTTGCCAACAAGTGGCGCATGACCAGATGGATTGACGAATCCAATTTTTAAAATTTAAAAAAACTTGAAGCACTAAATGTTTTTTTTCTATATAGCTGAAGCATTGCGATCAATTAAATCTGCAAAGTCTTCATTCATCCTAACGATAGTCAGCTTAACAATAAGTGTTTTGCTAATTCTATTTTCATTCATTACTCTTCAGCTATCCGATTATTATTCGTCCAGTCTTAAATCGAACATAAAAATTAATGTTTTTATAAATGAAACTCTGGACAAGAATAATCAGAAAATGATGCTAAGCGAGTTACAAGGAAAAATCTATACAGATAGTGTAGAATTCATAAGTAAGGATAAAGCGGCTGAGCAGTTCATTAAGGAGACAGGTGAAGATTTTAGAAAGATACTCGACTATAATCCGCTGCCTGCATCGTTTATTGTGCAAATATCGGAGAACTATGCGATAAGTGATTCACTGAATAATATAATATTGGATCTTTCCAGTCTGGAATCAGTTGATGAAGTAGTTTTTAAAGAAGGATTTATTTATAGATTACTGAACTATATAGATACTGTTAAGGTTTATATCTTTTTAGTAACGCTACTTGTTTCGATGATTGCCGTTTATCTTGTTTATGCAACAATACGGTTAATTATTCATTCGAGAATGATAGATTTTGAAACGATGAAACTTGTTGGAGCGAAGCTTTCAACTATAAGAATCCCTGTAATTATTAATGGATTAATTGCGGGAATATTCTCGGGAATATTATGTTATCTGATATTTCAATTTTTGAAGAAGCAACTTCTAATTGTTGATGCGCTCGAAAAACTGTTCACAACGAATATGACTGAATATCTACTTATTATTTTTCTTACCGGACCGGTTCTGGTATTCATCGTCTCGATATTTACACTTAGAAAAGTTTCGCTAAAAATTTGATGAAGCATATTTATTTTATAATTTAGCTATCGTCATAGAATGATTGTTTTTAATGGCTTTTTTTATATCACACATCTTCAAATAATTAAATGAAACTAAAATTATTCAAATTTATCTTTCTAACAATCCTGTTATCTAATAAAGGATTGACTCAGCAATTGCCAGATTACCCTGAAAGATTCATTCAAGATTCATTGAGCCAAATTAGCACCGCATCCATATCTAAAATAGCTACAGAAGGGATAATAAATCCTGAAGAATATCGTGTTGGGCCCGGTGATAAAATATTTATCTCTATTAGTGGTGTTACGGAAATTTCGAATACGTTCATTATTGATCAGGAAGGTTGGCTTTACATTCCAAGAATTGGCGGAATCGATTTGGGAAAGAATACATTGGCTGCTGCAAGGGAAAAAATTTCAGATGCCATACTTCGTTACTTTAAAGATGTGGATATTTTTATTTCGCTTGTGGATTTTAGGATGATTAAAATTTCACTTGTTGGTAGTGTAACAAAACCTGCAGTCTTTGTATTATCAGCTAATTCCAGATTGATGGATTTAGTTACAGGTTCGAAACAACTGAATGATAATTCTGATTTGAGAAATATAAATGTTATTTCAAAAGAGGGTGAAACGAAAAATTATGATCTCCTTAGCTTTCTAAGATTTGGTGATTTTTCTAACAATCCAATATTAGTTGAAGGGGATGTGGTTCTAATTCAAAAGGTTGATAAAGTGATTCGCATAAGCGGTCAAATTAATTATCCTGCACTTTACGAATTTCGATCAGATGAAACAATTGAAGACCTTATCAAATTGGCTGGGGGATTTACATTTGATGCAAGAAAGGATACCATCGAACTTATCAGATTCCTTGAGGATGGGAAAACTCAGATAAGTAATTATTTTTCTTATGATGAAATAGTACAAAATAAAGTTTTCCTGCAAAACAAAGATCACGTTGTTATCAGAAAAATTCCTGAATATTTAATTGATCACTATGTTGTAGTTGAAGGATATGTCAGGTATCCAGGCTGGTATAAAATAAATAAGAATACAACGACACTTACGAATATTATCGAAGAAGCTGGTGGCTTCTTAGAAGAAGCATCACTGACGGAAGCATCATTAACAAGAAAAATGGATGTCGAAGAAACAGACCCTGAATATGAAAGACTTAAGCTTATTCCTATCGAAAATATGACTGAGGATGAATATGATTACCTCAAAGCGAAATCTCGACAGTATTCAGGCAGAGTGGTTGTGGATTTTAAAAAGTTATTTGAAAATAATGATCTTAAAGAAAATATTATTTTACGAAAGAACGACATTTTAAATGTTCCTGAAAAAAAGGATTATATCATTATGCTAGGACAATTTGTGAACCCGGGCAAAATAATTTTTGATTCTCTACTTACGATTGAAAACTATATTGATCTCGCGGGTGGTTTCGGTTGGCGTGCCCTGGAAGGAGATGTCAGGATCATAAGAGCAAAAACCGGCGAATGGGTAGATGCCGATGAGGATGTTTTACTTCAACCAGGAGACACAATTTGGGCTCCCGAAGATCCTCCTGGTCCAAAATTCTGGGATGTATTCACTGATGCACTCACTGTTGTTGCTCAGTTAGCAGCAATTGTGGCAGCCTCTGCGGCTGTAATTGTGGCAACGAGGTAATTGATATGACTTTACACGATATCATTCACGTAATTCTAATTAACTGGAAATCAATTTTAAAATCGACACTGGGTGCAGCTATTGTTATCTTTTTCTATTTATGGCTGATTTCTCCAGTTACATACAATGCACCGGTTACAATTCTTCCTCCTGCAGAAGCTGATCAAATTTCCGGATTGGGTTCAATATTATCTGGCAGTGGTGTGGGGGATTTCTTAACAGGAAAATTTGCTCCGGGAAATTCACAGCTTTTTATCCAGATTCTTAAAAGCCGTACGGCGGCAGAATATGTCATAAGGAAAAATTACTTGCTTGAATATTACGGTGAGGAGACTGAGTATGAGGCGATAAGAACATTACAAAAGGATTTAGATATTGATTTGTCAAAAGAAGGAGTGATCACTTTGGCGGCAAATGTTTCCACTGGCTTCATCCCTAAATTATTTTCTGATTCAGATTCAATAAAGATACTCTCGGCAAATGTATCAAATTCATTCGTGGAAGCATTGGATAGTATTAATCGGGAGAAAGTGTCTTACCGTGCTAAGCGTGCAAGGGAATATATTGAAGCTCAATTAATGCAAACAAAAACTGAACTCGACACAGCTGAAATGAGGCTAATGGAGTTTCAGAAGGAAAATAAAACTATATCACTTCCTGAGCAGCTCACTTCTGTTATTGAAAGCGCAGCAAAAATAAAGGCGGAAATTGTAAATACAGAAATTGAGATTGCTTTACTCGAACCAAATTCCAGACCCGATAACAAAAACTTACTGGCATTAAGAAAAAGGTTGAGTCAATTGCAAAACGAGTATGAAAAATTCGATATAGACTCAGATGATTATCTTTTAGCTTTTAGTAACGTGCCTGAACTTGGGATGAAACTTTCAAAACTACTAAGAACTGTGAAAATTAAAAATGAAGTTTATGTCCTTCTTCAGCAGCAATATTATAAAGAGAAGATTCAGGAAAACAGAGATGTGCCCACAATCGATATTCTTGATGAAGCTATTCCACCAAAAAAGCAAGTATCTCCACGCATAGGATATAATACAGCAGTAGGTTCTGTCTTTGTGCTCTTATTAGTTTCATTGTTCTTTGTTATTAAAGAAAAAAAGATCTCAATTTTCAAAAAAGAAAAAAGTTTATGAACATAAAAACAGCTGTTGTGACTGGTGGAGCTGGATTTTTAGGATCTCATCTCTGCGATAAAATGTTGAGTGAAGGTTTTAAGGTTATCTGCATTGATAATCTCATCACAGGTAATGTTAATAATATTACTCATCTCGCGGGCAATGAAAATTTTTCTTTTATTAAGCACGACATTACCAATTATATTTTTATTCCCGGTAAGGTTGATTACATACTTCATTTTGCATCACCTGCCAGTCCCGTTGATTATTTGCAGTTACCGATTCAAACTTTAAAAGTTGGTTCACTTGGAACTCATAAAGCATTAGGATTAGCAAAGGAAAAAAAAGCAAGGATTTTACTCGCATCTACTTCAGAAGTTTATGGCGATCCAGAAATTCATCCGCAACCAGAGGAGTATTGGGGAAATGTTAACCCGATTGGTCCGCGTGGTGTTTATGATGAAGCGAAAAGATTTGCCGAGGCCATAACAATGGCCTATCAAAGATATCATCAGGTTGAAACCCGTATAGCCCGAATATTTAATACTTTCGGCCCGCGAATGAGAGCCAAAGATGGCAGGGCGATACCTAATTTTATTATGCAAGCATTGACAGGACAGCCGATTACTGTTTATGGTGATGGTTCTCAAACAAGAAGCTTTTGCTACATAACGGACGAGGTTGATGGCTTATACAAACTACTTATGTCCAATGAAGATGAACCGGTCAATATTGGTAATCCTGAAGAGATTCCACTACTTGAAATAGCAAAAGAAATAATCGAGCTTACTGATAGTAAAAGTGAAATAGTTTTTGAAGAACTTCCTATAAACGATCCTAAAGTTAGACAGCCTGATATAACCAAAGCCAAAGAAAAACTCGGTTGGGAACCGAAAGTTAGCAGACGAGAGGGGCTAAAGAAGACGATTCAATACTTCAAAGAACTAATCTGATTTTCTCATCCTTGTTCCCAATGAAACTAAGATCAATAAGTACTTCTTAAATTCTACATGAGCCAGAAATTTACATCCACAATTGCAGGTGCTTCAATATTTATTTCCGTTCTCGGATTGTTTAGCAGAGGTTTAGGATTTATTCGTGAGATGATTTTCGCGAATAATTTCGGACTAGATACTGAATTTGATCTGTATCTTGTTGGTGCTGTTCTTCCTATAACTATTAATTCTATTATTTTATATATAGGACAGAATTATTTCGTCCCTAATTTTCAAAAGTTAAATTCGTCTGACTCTGAATCTGCTCAGAAATATTATAAGCAGTCATTTATTCTATTCGTTGGAGCAGGAATTATTATTGCATTGCTGCTTCTGCTTACCAGTGAATTGATGGTTGGTTTCTATATGCAGTCGGCAGGTTCTGCAAGTAAAGAGACTGCAATCCTGGTATTAAAAATCTTTTTGATTACAATTCCATTCTCAGCGGCGATTTCCGTTTTATCTGCACTACTTCAGAGTCTTTATGAATTTAAACATGCTGCGGTTTCAATCTTATTCCTCAATATTGCAATTATTGTACTTCTTCTTTTACTATCTGACCGATTTGGAGTGTATATAATACCTGTTGGATATGTAATTGGCATTATATTTCAATTTTCTTATTTGCTGATAAAATCCAGAAAGTTTTTAAAATTTGACTTGTTGTTCCATAGAGACGAATTCAGTATTTCCAAATCAATATTGAGTTCGTCGATTGTTGTAATAATATTTATCGAAACGATAGGACAGCTCTATTCAATTTTCGATAGATATTTTTATGCTCAGATTTCAGAGGGAGGTATTGCTTCACTTAACTATGCTTTTATAATATTTCTTCTGCCGATCTCGATTTTCTCCATTTCATTGGCAACAGTCGTATTTCCTAAATTTTCACAGGCGATAGTTGATTCATCAAAAAAAGATCTTCAAAGAATATATACTGAGAGTATATCAATTAACATATTAATTTTTATGCTGTTTACATTCTTACTCTTCTACTATGGTGATACTATCATTAAGATTGCGTATGAGAGAGGAAAATTTCTTCAAGAGAGTACAACTATAACTTACAATGCTTTAAAATGCTATTCTGTTAGCCTCATATTTTACTCAGTATATACTGTGCTGAATAAGATGTTTTATAGCTTGAACCTTGCTAAATTACTACTTGCAATAACCGTTTTAGGAATAATAATAAAACTGATAACTAATGTTATGTTAGTTCATCATTATCAACAATATGGACTGGCCATTAGTACATCAGTAAGCTTTATTTTTTTCTTTGCTGTAAGTTATTTAGTGATTAATAAAAAGTTAGAAGTCAGTAATAAAACTCTTTTTGTAAAAGAGTTTTGTTTTTATTTTATCAATAGTTGGATTTGTTTGTTGTTGATGAAAATTTTATCGAATGTACTTCCTGGCCATAATATAATTTTCGAAATATTAATAATGACTCTTTTTTTAATTTTCTACATTTTAAACTTGATCATAATAAGGCATAAAGTTTTAGTAATTCTAATTCAAGTTTTCCCAAAGTTAAATAATGTGAGTTTCTTGAAAACAATCCAATACACCTAATTTATAAACAACTTTTTCAGCATATGCAAGTAGATTTTAGAAAAAAATTATACGAGAAGTATAATTCATCATACAAAACTTATCTCTCAGATTTTAATCCCAAGTATATTGCCAGTATGTGGAAATCTTATGACTATATGTATCTTCCTCTAATTTCATCATTTCCCAAAGATATTGAGATTTTAGAATTAGGATGCGGTCGTGGTTATCTGCTTGAATATTTAAAAAATACCGGATTTAATAATTTAAAAGGAATTGATATTTCTGAAGAGCAAATTGAAATTTCAAAAACAAAAGGATTTGATGTTAAAGTTGCGGATGCATTTGAATATCTAAAAAACAATGGCTCCAAATTTAAATTGATATTTGCCCTAGACTTTGTCGAGCACTTTTATAAAGAAGAACTCTTTCAACTTTTCGAAGGAATATTCGAAAACTTGGAAGAAGGTGGTTTATTGATTATGCATACACCTAATGGTCAAGCAATAATTTCTCCCAAAATGATTTACGGTGATCTTACTCATCTCACAATTTTCACACCTGTCTCCGCGCAGCAAATACTGAGAATTATTGGTTTTAAAGATATTAAATGTTTCGAGTCAGAACCTGTACCTAAAAATATTAAAGGTATAATTCGAGTTATATTATGGAACGTAATAAAATTTAGTTTTAATCTAATTCGGTTGGTAGAAATCGGAACTATGGAAAAAATATTAACACAGAATTTTATTATTTCTGCAAAAAAGTGATAAAGTGAAATTTTAGTTTTGAAAATTTTATGCACTCATTTAGCTTATTAAAAATATATGCATTTAAATCATTGAATTTCACGCAGATGAAGCTTCCCGTTGTTTTAGCATTATCAATTTTATTAAGCCTTCCAACAATCGTACTTGGTGAAAAAATACTTTTTGCTTTACCGGTTGTAATCTTAATAATGCTAATTTATATATTTGGGGAAAGATTTATACTTGCGATCGTTATTATTTCACTATTTACTCTCGTGGGGGATTTAAACAGATCATTAAGAACTGTAGTGCAACTAGTTGATATTACATTGCTGGGTTTTTTATTTTTAAAAAAGTTCGGACTAGATTTTAATTCTTATCCTAAGGTTCCTAAATCCATACTATTTTTTTTAATTTTATACTTCTTGGCAATGGCAATTTCCGGAGTAATGTCTAATTACCCTTCTGCAGGAGTAGGAATAATCGCTCACCAAATAGCTTTTTTTATCATTGTATACGTTTTTTACTCACTGATTAGCAGTGAAAATGATATTAAGCATTACTTTTATTCAATTTTTGTGGTTGGTTGTATATTAGTTACTTTTTCTTTAATAGCTTTTGCTGATGGAGGTGTAAATTTATTAGAGATACTATCTCCAAACAGACCTAGAGTTTCGGCTATTATTTCAAATACTGAGGCATCAACAAATTTTTTCGTTGTGTCTTTTCCCTTGATAATTAGTACTATCTTACTCAAGCAAAAATTTGCTGATAAGGGGATAAACTATTTTCTGATCTTCTATTTTAGTTTGGGTTTGATAATTACAATGTCACGTTCTGCAATTATTGGAATTATACTCAGTACTGCAATTATATTTTACTTGCTGAATAGAAAAAGATTCTATCAGCTACTGTTTTCCATAACTCTTATGGTTTTCCTATTCTTGTTTTACTCTCCATTAAATGATTTATTAACTACTTTTTTGAGAATTGAATCTGGCATGAGTGCGAGGGATTATATATGGAAAATGTCTATTGATATGATAAAGGATCATACTGTATTTGGGATTGGTCCTGGTGCTTACCAATATGAAATGTTAAATTACTTCCCATATATGTTAGATAACTGGTGGGGTAAGTTGTTCATTTATTACAATGAAGTAACCAACGGAGCAAATTTATCACATAATTTTTTTCTTACCTTATTCACCGATATGGGCATTCTTGGAATCATGACTGCAATAGCCTTACCATTAATCTTTTGGAAGATAGGAATTAAAACACTAAAAAAATACAAGGATAAAGATTCTGATAATTATTATATAGTCATCGCTCTGTTTGCAGCCGGAAGCAGCATAATCGTCCGTAATATCTTTAATAGTATTGGTCTTTTATATGTTGGTGGA
>CAZLJI010000036.1:0-219 GCA_964559565.1 uncultured Ignavibacteriaceae bacterium
ATTTGCTTCACCGGAGATTAAAGTTCCGGGATCTTCTGGATTCATCGTGTTTTTAAGTCTCACTGGAATGTTTGCAACCTTTGCGGGCTGAACACTTGATGGATGGAGAATCTTCGCACCGAAGTATGCAAGCTCTGCCGCTTCATCAAATGACAGTCTTTCAACGGGATGAGTATTCTCAACGTACCTCGGATCGTTGTTGTGGAAGCCGCTGATGTT
>CAZLJI010000036.1:229-12785 GCA_964559565.1 uncultured Ignavibacteriaceae bacterium
TTGTCCATATCTGAATTTCTTCCGCATTCATTGCCGCACAGATTAACGAAGCACTGTAATCGCTTCCTCCACGTTTTAAGTTATCGACCTCACCGTAAAGATTTCTGCAGATATAACCCTGAGTGATGAACAATTTTTTATCCGGATGTTTTGTCAATTCTCTTTCGACATTTTCTTTTATGTAATAATTATCTGGTTCGCCATTTGTATCAATCCTCATAAAATTCAGAGCAGGGAGAAGCACCGAATCAATTTTTTGTTCCTTTAAATAAAGATGAAAAAGTGCTGTTGAGATAAGTTCGCCTTGTGCTAGGATTGCTCTTTCCTCGTGAATCGTAAAAAGATCCTGTGTGAAAGATTTTATGTAGTTGAAATGCGAATCAATAAGTGCTGAAGCTTCTTTGCTGAATACCTGATCGGAAAATAATTCAGTAATGACCTGTTTGTATTTTTTTTCTAGCTGGTTGATTAGTTGGTTGGCTTTTGAATTCTTTTTCGAATAAAGTGATTCAGCAATCTGAACAAGTGCGTTAGTTGTTCCGGACATTGCCGAAAGAACAACTAACTGTTTTTTTGTACCATTAATTAATCTGGCAACTTCTTTCATTCTCTCTGCAGAACCAACAGAAGTCCCGCCGAATTTCAGAACTTTCATTTAACCTGTTCTACTCCTTAGTAAAATTTGGGGCAAATATAATGATTCAAAGTTGAATTACATTATTATTAGAACGCTTCGGAGAGGGATAATTTTATTGGTCAGAATTTAAAAGGGAAAAAAATATGAACTAATTCAATGATAATTGTTTTTGTTTTTTCTGATAACATTCACTACTTGTGTTTTTTGGTAAGGTGATTGTGAACATACTTCCTTTCCCGAGTTCGGAGTGTACGGTAATTTTTCCAAGATGTTCATTAATAATTTTTTTTGTTACCGCAAGACCTAAGCCAGTACCTTTTGAACCTTTTGTTGAAAAAAAGACATCAAAAATATGTTCTAAATTTTCTTTGCCTATTCCAGTGCCAGTATCTGTTACGACTATATTCAGTTTATTATCTGTATCGATATAAGTCTTGATTGAAACTTCACCGCCTCCTTTTTCCTGACACGCGTAAATTGAATTCGAAACCAGATTTAATATACATCTGTAAATACCTTTTGGGTCTAAACAAAAGAGACCAACAGATTTATTTAAGTACAGGTCAACTTTTATATTATTTTCCTTTGCAATCGGTTCAATTAATTCTTTAATATCCAGGCAAATATTATTCACATCAGTCAGTTTGTATTCAGGTTTTTTAGGTCCTGAAAAAAAGAGTATATCCAGCACCAATTCTCTCAACCTGTTCGAATTACGTTTTATCATGTCCCAACCTTTGTTTACTTCTTTCATATTCTTTGTAAGCGTGCCGTGTTCAACTATGTATGTTCCTCCATCCATATTATTTAATATATTTTTCAGACCGTGAGCAGAATCAATTATTCTTTGACCAAGATGTGAAAGTCTGTCATTAGTTAAATTTTCTTCAAAGAGTCTGGAATTATGAATAATTAAAGCAACTTGCGATGCAAAAATGTTGATCAGCTTCTCGTCCTGCCTGGAAAACTTAGGTTTCTTTTTTTTGTTGACTGCTACCAAAAGACCCAACGTTTTCCCCCGGTTTCGCATAGGTACTACCATTAATGATCTGATTTTGATTCCCAATCTGTCATTTAAAACTTTTAATTCGTTTGGTGTAATCGTTTTGCTTGAAGAATTGAAAGTTTTTTCATCTCCTGATTTATCGATTATTAACTTTGCCAGTAAATCGATCCCGAAAGTCTTTCCATCAATATTTTTATTAATCTTATCACCAGTCCCGCAACTAAAGTGATTAAATATTTCTTTGCTTTGCTTATCGTAAATATTGGCCTGACAACATTCAGAATTTAAGGCATTGCGTAGTGAGCAAAGAAATTCTTCAAGGAAGTTATCGAGGTGACTTTTCTTCTCCGAAAGTTTAAAAATCTCGGATAAGAGATCCAGTACTGCTGGCATTGTGTAACTCAGATTTTAAAGACTTTTTTTACCGTGCTAAGAAGCACGGAAGGATCCAGAGGTTTTTCTATGTACTCCACAGGTTCGCTGCCAAAGTATTTTTTCATGTCATCCTTAAAAAATCTGAGCCCCGCTTTATCGGCAACACCAGTCAACATTACAATGGGAATATCTTTTGTGAGTTTGTCATTTCTCAGGCTATAGAAAACATCAAAGCCCGATTGACCAGGCATAATTATATCCAGAATAATTAAGTCAGGTAAGTGCTTTTTAACAAGCTCAATGCCTTCCTCTCCATCTTTTGCCGATATTATAATAAACTTGCCAAGATTCGAGAGCACAGCCTTAACGAATTCAATTGCATCTGGCTCATCATCAATAACCAGTATACTTTTTTTTGTTTCCATTCTGACCTCCTATTTATGGGTTAAACAATATAAACTGTAATGACTATTATATCTTATAAAAAAAGTTACAAATATTTTTTCCCCAGATAATTTCAGTGCCAAAATGAGCAATTGTTTGTGCCTGAACAAACATATGAAAAAAAATGGATTATTTCGAAATTTATTAAAGTTACAAAATTCAACCCGAAAAACATTATTTGAATTCCCAGGGAGACTATTTTGTGAAGCAGTCATTTAAATTCATCCGGCAATTTCCTTTAGTCATTCTGAAGAGCCATAGGTACTTAAGCCGAATTTCAGAATTGTCTTTTAATTAAGTTACTGGTTTTCAGAAAAATTTGTGACAAATATCTAGATTCCAGATCAATGATTTGTAAGTATTTATTATTAAGATAGTATTGTGCTCAAATTTTTCTAGCGAATCGCTTTCTAAAATTAATTCCTTTAAATTTGTATTGAAAATTATTTTATGCGTTGTAAAATCCGGAGTGCTTATGAACCAGAAGAAAATAGTTCCAGCAATAAGAACAGATAATATTACTTATGCAGTCAGAGACATAGTTGTTCTCGCAAATGAAGTCGCAAAGTCAGGAAAGGAAATGTTATACCTCAATATCGGTGATCCAAATTTGTTTGACTTCCAGCCGCCGCAGCATCTTGTGAAAGCAACTTACGATGCTATGATGAAAAACTTTAATGGTTATGCACCATCTTCAGGAATTAAAGAAGCAGTGAAAGCGATTGAAAAAGAAGCAGAGAGAAAAGGAATTTCAAACGTCCACGACATTTTCGTAACAACCGGTGCGAGCGAAGCAATTGATATTTGTCTAACTGCTTTAGTCAACGACAGCGAAAATGTTTTAACTCCGACTCCCGGTTATCCTCTTTACACTGCAATTGCCAGTAAGCTTCAGATGATGGAAAATCCATATTATTTGAATGAACAAAATGGCTGGCTGCCTGATATTGATGACATAAAAAGTAAAATTAATACAAAAACAAAAGCAATTATTCTTATCAATCCGAATAATCCGACGGGTTCTCTATACACAACTGAAAATCTCCAGGCAATAATTGATCTTGCCCTCGAACACGATCTCGTAATCTTTGCTGATGAAATTTATGACAAGCTTCTTTTCGATGGGAAGGAACACGTTTCAATAGCCTCGATGAACAAAGATGTTTCTTGTATTACGTTTGGCGGACTTTCAAAAAATTATATGGTCCCCGGGTTTAGAATAGGCTGGGGAATTGTTAGCGGCAGAAAGGAAATTCTATCAGATTATATGGAAGCAATAAATAAAATTTTGAGAGCAAGGCTTTCTGCAAATCATCCTGAGCAATATGGAATTAAAATTTCTCTTGAAGGCGATCAATCTCATTTGGTTGAAGCAAATTCCAAATTGACATCGAGAAGAAATATGACTGTCGAAATGTTGAATTCAATAGATGGAATTTCCTGCATAAAACCTGAGGGTGCATTTTATGCTTTCCCGCAATTACACGGAATTGAATCCGATGCTCACTTTGTTGCTCAACTAATTAAAGAAACGGGAGTTGTTGTAGTTCCCGGAAGTGGATTTGGACAATTGCCCGGAACAAATCATTTCAGAGTTGTATTTCTTCCGAATGAAACAATTCTTGAGAAAGCTTATAATTCGATTGGAAATTTTTTGAAAAAATACAAGCAGAAATATCCAAAGAGTGTTGAAGTTTAAGATTTTTAATTGAGGTTCCTTTAATGTTGTATTGTTAAATTGCTTTAAGTACGTAAACAATTAAGCAATAAAACAATTTAACAATTGATTCATTTCTCGTTATTCCTTTTGTACTTATATTTGTTTTCAAATTCTATTATAATCAGCAAAATTTGTGGATAATTATTACTTAACAACACTCCCCGGCGGGACTAAAATAATTTCCGAATTTATACCACATGTTAAATCATTTACACTTGGTTTTTGGTTTAATGTTGGTGCCCGCGACGAATCTTTACGCAATAATGGAATCTCACATTTTATTGAGCACATGTTGTTCAAGGGAACCAAAAAGCGCACAGCAAAAATGATTGCTGAGGAAATTGAATCGTACGGCGGCTATCTAAACGCTTTCACTTCAAAAGAACATACTTGCTATTATTCAAAAGGGCTAACGGAAAATCTTGGAAGAACTTTTGGTGTTTTATCAGACCTGATTCAGAATCCACTCTTCAAAGAAAATCATATTAAAAAAGAAGCCGGAGTTGTGATAGATGAATTGAAAGATCTGGATGATAATCCTGAAGAACTTCTCTATGATAAATTTGAAGAAATAATTTTTAGTGGCAACAGACTTAGTTATCCTGTAATTGGTAAAGAAAATAATATCCGGAATTTTGGCTCGGATGATTTATTCAACTTCCATAGCTCAAATTATAACACGGATGGATTACTTGTTGTTGCTTCTGGCAATGTTAAGCATGATGAACTGATTAAATTAACAGAAAAATATATTACAGAAAGAGAATCGAGGCGTCGAAAAAGCAGGGAGAAATTCAATCATAGAAAAGTTGAAGATGCTTTCATTGAAAAAGATGTCCAGCAAGTTCATACTATTATAGGAAGAGCAACTTATGGTTATAATGATAAGAGAAGAGTTCCTGTAAGATTTTTATCGGCACTAATTGGTGAAGGCAGCAGCTCGAGACTTTTTCTTGCTGTCAGAGAAAAGCTTGGAATCACTTATCAGATTAACTCCTTTTTAAATTCATATAACGATACTTCAGCTTTTGGAATTTATTTTTCTACCAACATGAATCAGTATGCAAGGGTTATTGAGATTATCTTTAAAGAATTTAAGAGATTAAAAGAAGTTCCTGTTTCCGAAAAGGAACTAAAAAAGGTAAAGGAATATTTAAAAGGTGGAATGGTACTCAGTTTGGAGAGCACGACAAACCGTATGATGCGGATTGCAAACTCCATTCTTTATTATGATAGAGTAATTTCTGTTGAAGAGTATCTAGCTAAAATTGATAGGATAACTGCAGAAGATGTTCAGAGAGCAGCGAACGAATTATTGAATGAGTCAAAACTTATAAAAGTAATTCTTAAATCAGAAACAAAATAATTTTGTGATACGAAAATAATTATGCCGAATTTTAATCTTGACGGAAAAATAATTGAATTCAAGCCAGGGCAAACCATAATTGAAGCAGCCCGTGATCATGGGATTGAGATACCTCATTTCTGCTGGCACCCCGAGCTTTCTGTATCCGGTAATTGTCGAATATGTCTAGTTGAAGTGGAGAAAATGCCAAAGCTGGTAATTGCCTGTTCAACACTCGCTTCAGAAGGAATGGTAGTTCACACTAAAAATGAAAAAGTTATTGCTGCCCAGAATGCAGTCATGGAATTTCTACTGATAAATCATCCTCTCGATTGTCCGATTTGTGATGAAGCGGGAGAATGCAAGCTTCAGGATTATGCTTACAAATACGGAGTTGGCGAAAGTAGATTTGTTGAAGAGAAAGTTCACAAAGATAAAAGAGTCGCACTCGGTCCGCGGGTAATGTTTGATGGTGAAAGATGTATTTCCTGTTCACGCTGTATCAGGTTCTGTGATGAAATTGCAAAAGATCCTGAGCTTACTTTTGTTAAAAGGGGAGACAGAGTTACTATCGTAACTTATCCCGGTGAAGAACTTGATAATCCATATTCTATGAACGTTGTAGATATTTGTCCCGTTGGTGCATTGACAAGCCGTGATTTCAGATTCAAAGCGCGTGTATGGGATATGTCTTCGACTAATTCGGTTTGTATCGGTTGCTCAAGAGGATGTAACACAGAGATTTGGGTGAGAAATAATGAAATTTTAAGATTAGTTCCCCGTCATAATGAAAATGTAAATAGTTATTGGATGTGCGATCACGGAAGGCTGAACACTTTTAAATTTGTTAATGCTGAAACGAGAATTAATTCGCCACAAATTAGAAGAGATGGACAGTTAATTGAGAAAAGCTGGGAAGATGCAGTAAATGAAGCTATCACTAAACTTAAATCTTTTTCAAAAGAACAGATTGCAGTTATCGGATCTCCTTTCGCAACTTGTGAAGATAATTACATCATTGCAAAGTTTGCCAAAACTGTACTAGGAACAGGCAATCTTGATTTCATTCGTCATATTGATCCTGCATTTGCTGATGATATTCTGAGAACCGAAGATATAACTCCGAATTCTCTGGGCGCCGAATTAGCTGGTGTGCAACCATCAAAATCCGGATTGGATATAAAGGGTATTTTAAATGCAATCAAAGAGAAAAAAATTAAAGCACTTTATTTAATTGAAGATGATATCTTTGAAATTTTCCCTGAGTTTGAAAATGCGATTGCTGGATTAGAGTTATTGATAATTCATTCATCCAATCACAACAAGAGTACTGCTTTGGCTGATGTAATTTTCCCTGCAGCAACATTTGCAGAAAAGAATGGAACATTCGTTAATGTTTCAGGAGTTGTGCAGAGAATTCGTCCTGCGATTTCAGTTGTTGAGCAAGATCGCGCACTAGATGGAATGAGTATGAGCAGGCTTGATAAATTCGGAACTGAATGGGACAGGTGGGCATCTGGCAAAAAAATTAATGCACTACCAACCTGGAAAATTTTAATTTTAGTTGCCAGGGCAATGGGCAGCAAATTTAAATTTAATATGGCAGAAGAAATTTTTGCTGAAATGGCCAACTCGATTGAAGCTTTGAAGAATCTTGACTACGATGTAATTGGAGAGCTTGGAGCGAAAGTGAAATCAGAAATTTCAAACAATGTAAAAGTAACTTTAAAATGAGCATACTGGAAATTGTAATCGTCACATTGATTAAAGTCGTTGTTGTTGTTGGAACAATGCTGGTCACAGTTGCATATCTTGTTTACTTCGAAAGAAAAGTCAGTGCGTGGGCACAAAATAGAATAGGTCCAAACAGAGTTGGATGGCATGGAGCCCTTCAGCCATTTGCAGATTTATTCAAGCTTGTGCTGAAAGAAGATATTGTCCCTGATAATGCTGATAGAAAAATTCACGCACTCGCTCCGGTGATTGCTTTGCTTGTTGCGTTATCTACTTATGCTGTTATTCCTTTTGGTCCTGATCTTCAAATTGGAGATTACAATATTTCACTCATTGTTGCGGATGTTAACATAGGTGTTCTGTTCATTCTAGCATTAACTTCGCTTGGAGTGTATGCATTAACATTAGCTGGCTGGTCATCGGGAAGCAAATATTCACTGCTTGGAGGAATTCGTTCTTCTGCACAAATGATTTCTTACGAAGTCTCAATGGGATTTTCGGTTGCGGGCGTTCTACTACTTTCTGAATCACTTAGACTTGTTGCAATTGTCGAGTCACAATATGGTTGGATGTGGAATGCAATTGTTCAGCCAATTGGTTTTATAACCTTTCTTGTTTCTTCATTTGCTGAGACAAACCGCTTACCCTTTGATTTACCTGAGGCGGAACCTGAACTTGTTGGAGGATTCCATACTGAATATAGTAGTACAAAGTTTGCAGGATTTTTCCTTGCTGAATATGCAAATATGATAATCGCAAGTGCATTCATCGTTACACTTTATTTAGGTGGATGGCAAATTCCTTACATCGATAAATTAGGTCTCTCCCCAATAGTTGAAACTCTGTTATGTTTCGTTGGATTTTTATTTAAGATGGCATTGCTGCTTTTCTTTTTCCTGTGGGTGAGATGGTCTTTACCTCGTTTCAGATATGATCAACTTATGAATCTTGGCTGGAAAGTAATGTTCCCGCTTTCATTAATAAATATAATTTGGGTTGCGGTATTAATTATGATATTTGGATTGTAGGATTATTTCTGTATAAAGTTGATATGTATTTAACTGATAATTGAATAAGTAATAATTTCATTAAAATGGAAACCACACCAAAAAGAAGACGAATAAAAGATCTAAACTTCTGGGAAAAAATATATGTCCCGGAAATAGTAAAAGGTTTATCACTGACACTCCGAACGATGTTCAAACCAAAGTTCACTATGGAATATCCTGAGGTTAAATTTGAACCTACAGGTTCCTATCGTGGCAGACCAGTTCTTGTTCAAGAAGAAAATGGAGTTGAAAGATGTGTTGCTTGTGGTCTGTGTTCAAGGGTTTGTCCTGCCTTAGCCATTGAAGTTCAGGCTGCTGAGACTGAATTAGAAAAAGAAAGATACCCGGTAAAATTCGAAATTAATATGTTAAGATGCATTTTTTGCGGTTTTTGTGAAGAAGTTTGTCCTGAAGAAGCCATTGTTATGAGCAAAGATTATGAACTGGCTTTCACAAATCGTGAAGAAGCTATTTACGGGAAAGATAAACTTTTAATACCTGTCAATAAGCTACAGGATCGTATTGATTTTCTACGTCAATACAAGTAGTTGAACTAGTCAAATTAATTGCTTTAATTGCAGAAGAATGTTTAAACTAATAAACATATTGCTGTGTTTTTTGCTTTATTTCGCATTTGATCAGGCGACTGCACAAGATAACTTCAAAGTCTTTGTTCCCGAATTCATTTCCTCCAATAGCAACTTCGAAGTTTCAATCATCACTTCCAAAAAATTTCCAGAGGCTGATCGGCTTGATATTTATTTCTTGCCTGACTTTTCACTTAATATTAATAAAGTTGAATTGTGGATTCACGATATAAGATCGCAAATTCCCGCTAAAACAGAGTTTCTAAAAGATTATTCTGAGAATTATCAAAAATTTTCTATTGACTTTTCAGACTCCACCCTTTTTGAGAATGCCGCATATTTTCAACTTGTATTAACTCTAAAATCCGCAAGCACGAATTCAAATAACTTGAAATTTTATGGTGAATTTATTGCTGAAGAAAAAATTCTCGGTTACCTGGAAAATTCTGATAGTAAAATTCATTCTAATATTATTAACCAGTTTAATCTTTCATTTAATTATTATAAGAAGTATTTAATAGCAGAGAATGCAGCTGCATTAACTCAGAATTCTTATTTGAATATACCTCTTGTTTATAATTTTGATGAAGTATTAGCTATTGAGTTTTGGGTGAAAATAAAAAATTACTATTCCACATTCTTAAAGATTATAAATTGGGAATCAAACTGGGTTGAATATTTTGTGTCAATAAATGAAAACCAAATGCTCGTTATTAATTCTAAGGATAACGATCTGTTTCAGTCAAAACCCTTTTTCATATCGCAGAATATTTGGTATCACTTCAGTATCAATTTTGACAAGCTAAATAATGAGCTCACTTTTTTCTGTGCTGAAGAAGAGTTGGCAAGTATTAAAATTAATAATTATATGGAGTTCGACAATCTCGTTTTTCATTTTCAAAATGATATCTCTTCAGGTGAGATTAATCTAGAACAGCTTCGTCTGGTTGATGGGAGTAATTCATTCACTGCTATAAACAGAAATAGAAATTATATTGGTTATTCCGATGATGGTTCAAACGTGTTATTTCAGATGAATTTTTCAGAAGAGGAATTGAGCAATCTTCTGAATCAGAAAAATATTTCCTACGAAAGAATAAAATTAGTTAAGTCTGATGCACCACTATTCCCTCGTGCACCGGAGATTAGTTTTAAATTGATGAATAATTTTTATGAAATAGAATGGAGTGGTGGCAGCAACAGAGATGTTGATCATTATATTCTGGAAAGAGCTATTGGTAATGGAGTTTTTATTGAAGCCGGAAAATTGTCAGCAAACAATGATGAAGAGAAAACATATTCGCTGCTTAGTGAAAAAAATGAGCACACTGAAATTGTATACTTCAGAATTAAACAGGTAAATAAGGATGGCTCTGAAGTATATTCGGATGTCGTCAAGGTAGGGCAGGGAATTGTTGATGATTTGATAGTAGGTCAAAATTATCCAAATCCTTTTAATCCAACCACTCTAATAGATTTTGAGCTTCTTCTTGATTCTGATGTTGAGATAAAAGTTTATGACCTTGCGGGTAAAGAAGTGGCATTGCTTCATTCTGGATTTTTGTCAAGAGGTGTTTATCAATTTGAATTTGATGCTACCGGATTAACATCTGGGATATATTTGTATCAGATAACTACTCCAATTTCCTCTCAAACCAAAAAAATGATCTTGGCTAAATAGATTTGTTGAAAGAATAGTTTCTTAATGAATAAAAATTAACATATAACTACTATGCTTTCAAAAATTCTCTCAAGCGCTACCTATGGAATTGACGCTTACCTTGTTGAAGTTGAAACACACGTCGAAAAACAAATTCCGGGATTTATAATAGTTGGTTTACCGGATAGCGCTATCAAGGAAAGCCGCGAAAGGGTAACAGCGGCAATAAAAAATAGTGGATTTGAATATCCTTTAAAAAAAATAACAGTCAACCTTGCACCAGCCGATATAAAAAAGGAAGGAAGTTCGTTTGATCTTCCAATCGCAATCGGACTTCTAACTGCAACTGGTTTAATTGAATCAAATAAATTAAATGATACTGTTTTTCTCGGGGAACTTTCTCTTGATGGAAAATTAAGACCCGTAAAAGGTGCGCTCCCGATAACAGTTGAAGCAAGGAAGAAAGGTATAAAAAGAATTATTTTGCCAGCCGAATCATCCATAGAAGCTTCGATTGTCGATGAGATTGATGTTTATGGAGTTACAAAGCTGGATGAAGTTGTTGATTTTCTCAATGGAACTAATGAGTTAATTCCGGTTAAATCAGATAGAAGAGAAATATTTTCAAGAGTAAATAAATATCACCTTGATTTTTCTGATGTCAAAGGACAGGAGAATGTAAAACGTGCCCTGGAAGTTGCTGCCGCAGGTGCTCATAATATATTAATGATAGGTCCTCCCGGTTCGGGAAAAACGATGCTGGCAAAAAGATTACCAACTATTCTCCCACCACTCACATTTGATGAAGCACTTGAAACCACCAAGATTCATAGCATAGCAGGTATATTATCAAGAGAAACAGCATTAATAACTGAACGGCCATTCAGAAGCCCCCATCATACTGTCTCTGATGCTGCCCTTGTTGGAGGCGGAAGTTTTCCTCGTCCCGGTGAGGTTTCATTTGCTCATCACGGTGTTCTATTTCTTGACGAATTACCAGAGTTCAAGAAAAACGTTCTAGAAGTCTTAAGACAACCACTTGAAGATTCACGAGTTACTGTTAGTAGATCAAAGCTTTCTTTAGAATTTCCAGCCAATTTTATGCTTGCTGCCGCTATGAATCCCTGTCCTTGTGGTTATTTTACAGATCCAAACAAAGAATGCACCTGCACGCCTCCTTTGATACATAAATATATGGCAAAAATTTCCGGACCATTACTGGATAGAATTGATATCCATCTTGAAGTTCCCGCCGTAAAATATAAGGAATTGGCCACGGAGGCGCCAGCCGAAAAGTCAGAAATTATCAGGAATAGGGTGATAAGAGCGAGAGATATTCAACTAAATAGATTTCAGGAATACAAACATATCTTTAATAATGCAGATATGGGCTCCAAAGAAGTGAGGAAATTTTGCAAATTAGACACCGCAGGAGAAGAATTGCTAAAAATGGCAATGACCAAGCTTGGTTTGTCCGCTCGTGCCTATGATCGGATTTTGAAAGTAAGCAGGACAATAGCTGACATAGATAATTCAGAAAATATCCTGCCACAGCACGTCAGCGAGGCTATACAATATAGAAGTTTAGACCGCGAATTGTGGAAACATTAACTCTTTAAGCATCAGCCTTCAAATAACTTGCATTTTTATTCACCAGCGAATATATTTGATGCTCGGTTTTTGAAAAATCGGGCGGACGCCGGAGTTGGAGAGCCGGGGCGGACTGTAAATCCGTTGGCGTATGCCTTTGGGGGTTCGAATCCCTCGCCGCCCACGGAATTTAAGCGGTATTTTTCATTTTTAGAAAATAATTTTTAGTTCTTCTTTTTCTTCGTATAAAAATTGAATTGAAATTTTACACTTGATCAAAATGACTTTTTTTTGATAGTGATTCCTATGCTCAATTCTATTAATGGATTATGTTCTTTGGATTAGTTTTGGCGGGAGTAACTCAGTTGGCTAGAGTCACAGCCTTCCAAGCTGTTGGTCGCGGGTTCGA
>CAZLJI010000037.1:0-3106 GCA_964559565.1 uncultured Ignavibacteriaceae bacterium
TGTGGTTATTAATAAAGCTGAAATTTTTATTACTCCAGATTCAATTTCATCAGTTAAAGGATCAAGTTTTAATAATAGTCTAAAGTTATCTTATCTATCATTTGCTGATTCATTGAACACAGAAGGTAATCCCGCATTTCTTTTACTTAAGGATGATAAATATTACGGTGATATTACACTTTTTGTAAGAAATTGGATCAGTAGAAAAGAAAACAATGGAATTTTGATTGAAGCAGGAAGCCCGACTCAAGGTCTGACATTCCTGGCATTTAAGGGAAGCGATTATACTGAAATTTCAGAACGACCAAAGCTTAGGATAACCTACACTATCAGATAAACATTATGATTCAAAACATGATTAAATATTTTCTGTTTGTTCTGATACTTTTGTCAGGTATATCATTTGCACAAAAAACTTCCACTTATACTCGATATGGTATTGGTGATATTTACTATAGTTATTCAGCCAGAACACTCTCAATGGGTCATTCTGGTACGGCGATGATAAATAGTGATTATGTTGAAATTCTTAATCCCGCTTCCTGGGCTTACTTATCACGTGTCAGATTTGAACTAAGTTTTGCTTATGATGAGCTTAAATTGTCGAACTCAAACGATTCAAAATATTATGGAGACGGACTTTTCAAAGGTGTTACTTTTGGATTTCCAATAAGTGAAGTAAATAAAATTGGTCTGGCATTCGGTGTGGTGCCGTATAGTCGGATAAATTATGAAGTAACCGAAAATGTTATTGATACTCTAACTGGAAATTATAATACAACATATTTAGGCAAAGGCGGGCTCTCGAAAATATTTATTGGATCATCTTTTCAACTTCCCGGCGAATTTTTAATTGGTGCTACACTAGAGTACTATTTTGGCAACATAAAGTACACTTCAAAGTTAGCATTCGAGAATACTTCCTACTTTCCCTCTGAATACGAGCTGAATTTTGCACCAAAGGGATTTGGTACGACTCTTGGCTTGATTACACCAGATATGTCTGGTTTGTTAAATAGTGAGGCTATTTCTAATTTAAGATTAGGACTAAGCACTAATATTGTTGGCAAACTAAATACTGATTCAAGTTTTGTAAGTCGTTCTTCATCGATTGTTGATTCAATCAGTACCGGAAAGACTAAAATGGAAGTTCCGATGCGACTGAATGCTGGATTACACATTACTTTTATTAATGTATACAATTTAGCTCTGGATTATTTTTATCAACCTTGGACAGAATTTAAGTTAAGTGAAATAAATCAGAGTAATCTAAGTGATCTACACAGAATTAGTTTGGGATTTGAATACAGACCACAGCGGGTTCCGGGAGTTACGTTTTGGGAACAAATAATGTTTCGTGCAGGTGTAAGCTATGAAATGTCACAATACAATTTTAATGGTAATGAATTGAAGCAGTATGCGGTTTTTGGAGGATTTGCACTTCCTCTAAGTCCTGAAAATACAGTAGATATTGGTTTTGAGTATTCTGTAAGAGGAACAAAAGAACATAATTTATTAGAAGAAAATTTTTTACGGATAAACCTTGGCATAAGCTTCGGCGATATCTGGTTTATTCGATATGACAAATAATCTAAAGGGTAGAAAAGTGAAAACTAAAATCAAAATTTATGGAATTTTAATCTCGGCGATGATCTTCACATCATGCGCTGTTGCAGGAAATAATTTTCAATCGTCTTACTCGTCTGATTGTGATTCTTTGGAAACACTCAAGCTTTATAGCTTATTTTCTGAATATCACAAGAATCGAGATTATGCGAGCGCACTTCCATACGGTTGGCAAGTATTGGCTTGTGATAAAGCTAAATTCGCAAAATGGATTTACTATAAAATGGAAGACTGTTTCTGGTATCTCCGTGATTCTGCAGCAGTAAGTCCGGAAGAAGTGAAAGCAATAGAAGATTCAATTATTAATTTTTACGATATGGCAATTCAATATTACCCTGAAGGAATGGCATATTTTCAGGTTAGAAAAGCTTTCGTATCAGAAACATGGTTAAAAGTTGATCCAAAGAATGCTATTTCTGAATATCAAAAAGCTGCCGAGTACAATCCTGAAATGGACTCGTATTATTTCAATAGATTCGGTCAATTGTACATTGCAAATATGAATGATGAAAATGAGTTTAAGACTAAAGCAATTGATATTTATTCAAAGCTTGCCGTTAGAGAGCCTGATAATTCTGAGTGGCCGAGAATTTTATCTACACTTGTTGAGGATGTTGGGCAGTTGTTGGATATCCGCAAAAAGAATTGGGAGCTTGATAAGGACAATCTTGAAAAAGCATGGGTATATGCATCCGAGTGTATAAGGGCACAGGATTTTGAAAGAGCAGTTGAACCGCTGGAGTTTTTAACTCAAAAATCTCCTGAAACTTTAAACTATTGGAATCAGTTGGCAACTGCTTACAATAAAGTTGGTCGCTTGAATGACTCCGAGGCTGCCTATCAAAAGCTGCTTCAACTTGATCCGAATAATAAAGATTTCTATTTCAATCTCGGACTGATATATAAAGAGCAGGGTAAACTTAGCAAGGCACGTCAGTTCTTTGAAAATGCAAATGATAAAGCTGGCGGTTGGGGAATGGCGATATTTTCAATTGGATTACTGTATGAGCAATCTGCAAGAGATTGTAAATTTGATTTCCAAACAAAACTTGTTTATTTGCTTGCACAGGACACGTACAGAAGAGCAGTAAGTATTGATCCTTCTCTGGCACAGGCACGAGATAGAATTGGTGCACTTTCAAGCTCAGTTCCATCTCAGGAAGATTGGTTCTTTAATAAGAAAAAATCAGGTGATGTAATTCCAATATCTGGTGATTGCTTTGGCTGGATCGGTAAAAGTGTAACCGTTCCATAAATTTTATAATATGAGTGAAAAGGAAAATCCTCAGTTTAAAAGTCCGGCAACTGCCGGATTTTTTTATTAAATTTGTTCATCAAAAACAAAATTAAAGTGCTTTATGTATTCCCATCTAAAATCTGATTCAGAAGTATTTCAAATATTACAGCAAGAAATCGAAAGACAACAAAACAAGCTTGAGCTCATTGCTTCAGAAAATTTTGTGAGTCCAGCCGTTTTGGA
>CAZLJI010000037.1:3116-5687 GCA_964559565.1 uncultured Ignavibacteriaceae bacterium
CCACTAACCAATAAATATGCTGAAGGATATCCTGGAAAACGTTATTACGGCGGTTGTGAGTTTGTTGATATGGCTGAAGATCTGGCTCGTGAAAGATTGAAAAAAATTTTCAATGCTGAATATGCTAATGTGCAGCCACACAGGGGTTCGCAGGCAAATATGGCTGTGCTGATGACTTTAATGCAGCCTGGAGATAAATTCATTGGATTGAGTCTTGCACACGGAGGTCATCTAACCCACGGTTCACCAGTGAATTTTTCAGGTAAACTATATCAGGCAGTTGGTTATGAATTGAACAAAGAGACTCGCCTGCTAGATTACAACATCATCGAAGATCTTGCAAAGAAAGAAAAGCCAAAAGTAATTATTGCCGGAGCAAGTGCATACTCACGTGAATGGGATTATAAAAAATTAAGAGAAATTGCTGATGCAACCGGTGCTTTCCTTATGTGCGATATGGCGCATCCTGCAGGACTAATTGCGAAAGGATTGCTTCATAACCCTCTTCCTTATTGTGATGTTGTTACATCGACCACTCACAAAACTCTTCGTGGTCCCAGAGGTGGAATTATTTTAATGGGCAAAGACAAAGAAAATCCATTCGGATTAAAAACACCGAAAGGAGACAGATTGAAAATGATGTCTGAACTTTATGACAGCACTGTTATGCCAGGAATTCAAGGTGGACCGCTCATGCACATCATAATGGCAAAAGCTGTAGCTTTTGCTGAAGTACTGGATGATAAGTTTAAACTTTATGCTCAGCAGGTAATTAAAAATGCAAAAACTCTGGCAGATGAATTAATGAAATTTGGATTTGATGTTGTCTCCAGCGGAACAGATAATCATTTGATGCTGATTGATCTTTCGAATAAGAATATTTCCGGTAAAAAAGCTGAAAATGCTCTTGAAAGAGCCGGTATAACTGTGAACAAAAATATGGTTCCGTTCGATACTAAAAGTCCATTTGTTACAAGTGGAATAAGAATCGGAACTCCTGCCGTAACTACACGAGGTATGAAAGAGAATGAAATGAGAATGATTGCTGAAATAATTAACACAGCAATAGATAATGCGGAAGATGAATCTAAACTCGACGGACTCGTAAAAGATGTTAAGGAATTGTGTTCTGGTTTTCCTCTTTATCAGAATATTATTTAAACAATTGAGTCGATAGTCTTGGCAGCAGAAGAGACATTTCTTAAGAATGATGATTCACCAAAAGACAGCGATATAGAAATGTCCTTTCTCGATCATGTCGAAGAGTTGCGCTGGCGAATAATTTATGCATTAATCAGCGTTATAATTTTTACGATCGTTGCCTGGATATTCATAGATCCGCTGATAGAATTTGTGTTACTTAAACCTGCCCGTGATGCAAATGCCTCTTTACAAAATCTAAAACCTTTCGGTCAATTATTTCTTTATATGCAGGTTGCTATCGTTGTAGGTATTGTTGCGAGTCTACCTAATATCTTCTATCAATTGTGGCAATTTATTTCTCCTGCACTAAGAAAGCAGGAACGAAAATATATTTTATGGATAGTTTTATTCTCAACAATTTGCTTCCTGGGAGGAATTGCATTCGCTTATTTTGTTATGCTTCCATTGACCATGAGTTTCGCCGCTCAGTTTGGCACATCAGAAATTTCAAATGAGTTTTCCATTGATGAATATATGTCCATAATTATCAGCGTGATGCTTGCAGCAGGCCTGGTTTTTGAGTTACCAATGATCTCATTTTTCTTATCCAAACTTGGAATATTAACACCAAAGTTTATGAGAAAGTACAGGAAGCATGCCATCGTTATTATTTTAGTGCTGGCAGCGTTTTTAACGCCAGGTGCGGATCCAGTATCACAGATAATACTTGCCGTTCCGTTGGTTCTGTTGTATGAAATAAGTATTTTTATATCAAAAATATCTTCAAAGAAAAGTGCTTAAAAGTCAGCTTTCCGAAATTACTCAGCCCATAAAAAGTGAATTAGATTCTTTCAGTCAAATATTCAGGGAATCGCTTCGTTCTCGTGTAGGACTTGTTGATCTCGTTACGCGATACATCATCAGGCAGAAGGGAAAGAAAATCAGACCTTTGCTGGTTTTATTATCTGCAAAAGTTTCCGGAGAAATTAACGAACGAAGTTACCGCGGTGCAGTGTTGGTTGAACTGCTCCATACTGCAACTCTCGTTCATGATGATGTTGTGGATAATGCCGATAAAAGAAGGGGACTATGGTCTATCAATAAAGTCTTCAAGAATAAAATCGCAGTATTGATGGGTGATTACCTTTTGTCAAAAGGTTTGCTGATCGCCATGGAAGGTAAAGATTATGATTTCCTGGAAGTAGTAACGAATACTGTTAAAAGAATGTCTGAAGGGGAATTGCTTCAAATCCAGAAGACCCGTAAACTCGATATTGATGAAGAGACATACTTCAGAATTATATCAGATAAAACTGCATCACTTATTGAAACTTGTTGCACAATTGGTGCAATGAGTGCCAGTTCTGATCCTGAATTTATTTCTGCAATGAGAGATTTTGGCAAATATTTAGGAATCTCTTTTCAGAT
>CAZLJI010000037.1:5697-11019 GCA_964559565.1 uncultured Ignavibacteriaceae bacterium
AAGGTAGCCTTTCAATTACCGGTAAGCGAGCCGGTGGAGATATCAAGGAAAAGAAAATTACTCTTCCATTAATTTATTCTCTTTACCAAGTCTCACCTGCTAAAGCATCAGAAATTAGAAAAATAATTAAGAATGGTAAAGAAAAGACTAATGTTGAAGCTGTAATTAATTTTGTAAGAGAGAATAAAGGTATTGACTACGCAGTTGGTCAAGCAAGAACGTACTCGCAAAGAGCAAAGGATGCACTAAAAAAACTTCCCGATTCACAAAGCAAGCTTGCTCTCGAAGCACTTGTTGATTTTGTAGTTGATAGAAAAAACTAGCCAAATATTACTTACTGTTTTCTCTTCTTATTTCATCTTTATACTTAAAACCTTTGATTGGTTCGCGTAGCGTAAGAACGGGGCAGGGAGCCTTTCTCACAACTTTCTCAGCTGTACTGCCAAAAAGAATATGCTCAACGCCTGATCGGCCATGAGTAGCGATAATTATCAAATCAACATCCAGTTCACTTGCGGTTTCAATTATTTCAAGGAATGGTTTGCCGGTTTTGATAATTGTCTTAACCGAGACTCCGGATGGAATTTCTTCTTTTGCAAGTTTATCGAGTTCCTGCCTGGCTCTTTCATCCCATTCAGAGTTAACAGATGGAATTGCAATTTGTCCCATGCTGAAATCTGGCGGATAAATTACCGGTTCGACAACATATATGAGAAACATATCAGCTTTACAATTCTTACAAAAGTTTACCGCATACTTCAAAGCACTTCTAGAATAATCTGAGAAATCTATTGGAACGAGTATTTTTTGAATGTCGGGTCCCATTTTAAACCTCCATTATTTATTTTCAGTTCGAAGATTAAAATAATCTTCATTTAATGTTCTTAATCTCACAGCAGTTATCTCTGCAATTCCTTGTACAATTTTGATTCCTTTCTTTGGATATTTTTCAATGAAGTCATCCAGATCAGGTTTGAAGATCACTGAAAGTTTAGTATCAGTGTTGGCAATTGCAGATGCAGAACGTTTTTCACTATCCACAAGCGCTAACTCGCCAAAAAAATCACCTTTACGAAAAATAGCCAAGGATACCTTTTCACCTTTTTCACTTTCACGGCTTATCTGAACTTCTCCTTCTCGTATAAGGTATAGTCCAATTCCAGGGTCACCCTGATAAAATATATATTCGCCCGCGATATAACTTCGGTTATGAATTATACCGAGCAGACTTGAAATATCTTTTTTTGTCAGTGACTTAAATAATGGAATTGCACTTAAATAATTTACGAGCTCATCGGATTCAGTTGGTGTATGGAAAATATTTGCCCAGAAACTGCTGTGTATAGTCTTTTTGTTTTCTTCGATCATTGCAGGTAAGAAATTTATTATAAAAAAATATTGAATACTTGAAATACCATTATAATAGTTAATTACAAGTTCAACTGCTCTCAAAATTAATCATTTAATAACAAAAAGAGTATAGGTAACATCAGATTTTAGTAAAGAGATGACATCTTTATTTTTTTTACAAATTTTAAACAATAATAATATTTAGAAGCCAATATGATTACTGATTTAATATAAAAATGATGTCATCTCTCATTTTGTAGAAAGTGAATTATTAAACGATTTTAGTTGAATATTCCAGATTCAGCTACACGCCAAAGTTTCTGGCAGGGGAATCGATTTTCATAAAGTGCACGGCCAACAATAACTGAATCAACTCCTGCCGGAATAAGATTCTGTATGTCCATTAATTCATCTTTATTCCTAACTCCACCTGCATGAGTAACTTTTGTACCTGTTGATTCAGCAATTTCCTTCGATAGCTGAATATTCGGACCATATAAAGTGCCGTTCCTGGAAATATCACATACAATAAATCTACTTACTCCAGCCTCTGCCATCTCTTTTGCAAATACTCTGAAATTGATTCCAGTTCTCTTACTTCGTCCATTGACCATTAGCTGATCACCATGAATATCTAAAGATATTACAATTTTTGATGGACCGAATTTCTCAAGAACTTTCAAGAATTCAATTTTATTTTCAACAGCCATTGAATTAATTGCGAGTCTTATAATCCCGGTTTTCATTATCTCTTCCGCATCCTGAAGAGTTCGAATTCCACCTGCAAACTCGACGGGAATGACAACCGATGAACAAATTTCTTCAATTACTTTGTAATTTCTTTTTGATTGTTCGTGTGCACCATCAAAATCAGTTACGTGAATCATCTTTGCATTTTCTGCACGCCAGATTTTTGCCATTTCAACTGGATTGTTCCCATATTCATAGCAATCAAGTTCAGGAATTCCTTGAACAGTCCGAACACACTTCCCGTTTTTTATATCTATCGAAGGTATGACTAAAAGTTTCTGATTCATATTAGACTTTCCCGTTTACTTTAATTACATGTCTGCCAATTATCATTTTTTGAATTTCAGTCGTTCCTTCAAAAATTCTTAATATCCTGGCATCACGATAATATCTTTCCATCGGAAGTTCACGGGAAAAACCCATCCCTCCATGAACCTGCAATGCTTTATCTGCTACTTCTGTCATAGCTTCAGACGCATAAAGCTTTACAATTGCTGCATCAACGGAAACATCTTTTCCCTGATCGTAATCGTATGCACATCTGTAAACAATACTTTCCATCGGATAAATTTTTGAAGCCATTTCTGCTAGCATAAACTGAACAGCCTGAAATTTGGAAATTGGTTCACCAAATTGCTTTCTGTGCTTTGCATAGTTAGTTGATAATTCAAGCAACTCTCTTGAAGCACCTAAACAACAAGCTCCAATTGTTAATCTGCCCCCATCAAGAGTTTTCATTGCTATAATAAAACCGCGGCCTTCTCTGCCGATCATATTTTCTTCGGGTACTTCAACATTTTCAAATGTTATAGAATTAGTTGTGCTTCCTTTTATACCAAGTTTTTTCTCAGGGGGACCGATTATAATTCCCGGAGAATCTGCTTCAACGGCGAATCCTGTTATTCCTTTCTCCGTTCTTGCAAACACTGAAATTAAGTTTGCGATACCTGCATTTGTAATCCAAATTTTCGATCCATTCAAAATCCATTTATCGCCATTCTTCTTTGCCTCAGATTTAAGATTAAATGTATCTGAGCCAGCCTCAGGTTCAGTTAGAGCGAATGATGCAATCATTTCACCGGAACACAATCTTGGTAAATATTTTTTCTTTAATTCTTCTGAACCTCCAATAAAAATTGCATTTGTTCCAATTGATTGGTGAGCACCAACCATTGTTGCAGTAGAAGAACAGCCTCTTGCAATTTCTTCCATCATCACACAGTATCCAACTTTTCCAAAACCTCCACCGCCGTATTTCTCAGGAAAAGTTGTCCCGAAAAATCCAACTTCAGCTAATTTCTTAATCAATTCCTTTGGTATTTTTTCTTCCTCATCGATCCTTTGTGCAATAGGTTTGATCTCACCAATTGTGAACTCCCTAGCCAAGCCTCTGAGCATCTGTAATTCTTCTGAGAAGGTAAAATTCATAATATTAACATTTTCTGGGATGATGAATATTAATTTCGAATCCAACCGAAAGTTAAAAAACGGCTTAAATACATCAAAAAGTTAGATTTTTATTAAAATATTAAATTTTTAATAAATGTTGACTTTTCTAACGATATTCGGCATATTTGGTTTGAATGAACAAAGAATTTGTGTTAAATACCAAGAAAAACGAAAAAATAAGAATCACCGCATACGGATACGAAAATTTAGAAACTGCACCTTGCCTTATTTTTGTTCACGGATTCAAAGGTTTTAAAGATTGGGGCTTCTGGCCTTACACTGGAAAATTTTTTGCTGATAATGGATTTTTTGTTCTTTCATTTAATTTTTCTCACAATGGCATTGGCGAAGGTGTAACTGATTTTGCAGAGCTTGATAAATTTGCAAAAAACACATTCTCACTTGAACTTGAAGAACTAAATGAAATAATAGATGCATATTTGAATAATTTTTTTGGAACCAAAAGTAAAAAGCCGATTGGAATTTTAGGACATAGCCGTGGTGGAGGAGATGCGTTGATTGTTTCATCAAAAAGAAAAGAAATTAACGCCGTAGTAACCTGGGCTGCAGTTGCAAATTTTAATCGATATTCTGAGCGCCAGGCTGAAGAGTGGCGAAAAAATGGTTTCTTTGAAGTATTGAATTCCCGAACAAATCAAATGATGAGATTAAATGTTTCTTTGCTCGAAGATATCGAGCTAAATAAAAATGATTTGCTCAATCTTGAAAAATCGACTAAGAATTTGAATAAGCCGTTATTGATTATTCACGGCGAACAGGATTTATCTGTTAAGATAGAAGAAGGTGAACAAATTTATAACTGGTCTAATAAAGAATTAACAGAATTTTATAAGATTAAGGCTACAGGACATACATTTGACATTGTCCATCCATTTGAGAGCAGTAATCCAAAATTTGATTCTGTTCTTCAAAAAACACTTGATTTTTTTAATAAACACTTAAATTGAGGAACATATGAAAACATCTTCACGGAGTTTGACTCTTAAACAATTAATTAGTTCAGTAAGAGAATCGGAACTGTTCTGGATAGTTTCTTTTTCTATTCTGACTGCTATATCTGCTCAAATTTCTATCCCTATTAAACCTGTGCCCTTTACATTACAAACTATGATAGTTCTTTTAGCAGGCGCATTTCTAGGCGCAAAAAATGGTGCTTATAGCCAGGTCCTCTATATCTCTCTTGGAGCTATTGGTTTACCAATATTTGCTCAGACTGCCGATGGAACAATGGGACTTGCCAGGTTAATTGGTCCAACCGGTGGTTATTTACTCGCATTTCCGGTTGCTGCTTATTTAGTAGGATTATTAACTGAAAAGAATCAGAAATATTTAACAGTTATCATTTCAATGTTTATAGCTGAGTTGATTGTGGTTTTGGTTGGCACATCATATTTGTATGCAGCATATCTTCATAACTTTATAGATGCTGTGAAAGCTGGAGCAGCGATATTCACTGTATGGATGGTCGTTAAGGTTTTTGCCGCTGCCACGATTTATTTTGCAGTTTCAAAAGAACAATCGAGACTACCATAGTCATATTTATCGAATTGATTAATTTCCGATGACTATTAAAAACATCATATTTATTCTAATATTTCTATTAGCCTGTGGATTTCTTAGCTGGAGCTTAAGAAATCTATTCCTGTCTATGAAAGTTGCGAAGAAGAAAGACAACAGGTTTAATGATGTTGGAAGAAGAATTAGAAATGTAATTAAAATCGCATTTGGTCAATCCAAGCTGCTTAGAGATCC
>CAZLJI010000037.1:11119-12719 GCA_964559565.1 uncultured Ignavibacteriaceae bacterium
TCGTGGTCATCTCAATGATGTTCCAGAATATGGCTGGAATCGCAAAGAATAATTTTGTTTTGCACAGTTATGAAGTCCGGCCTGTTTCTGCTTTTCTTGCACCAATGTTCTTTAATAATCCATCCCAGGGTGCTGGTGTAGCCTACGAAGTTTACTGGTGGATTCACATTCTTACAATTTTCGGATTTATGAATTTGCTGCCATATTCAAAGCATTTGCATGTGTTCACATCTATTCCAAATACCTATTTTGCAAATCTTGATCCTATCAGAAACACTATAAAACATTTAAATCTTGAAGATGAAAATGCGCAATCATTTGGTGCTTCCGATATCGAACATCTTTCCTGGAAACAAATTCTGGATGGATATACTTGCACTGAATGTGGAAGATGTACAGATGCTTGTCCTGCTCACACAGCTGGTAAATCACTTTCTCCGAAAGAAATAATTGTAAACATTAGAAGAAGAACAAAAGACAAAGCACCTTTATTAACAAATGGAGTTAATGAAGGAGAGACATTTCAAAAAACTCTTGTTCACGATTATGTGGATGATAAAGTTTTATGGCAGTGTACAACCTGTATGGCGTGTGTTCAGGAATGCCCGGTAATGATTGAGCATATAGATAGCATTGTTGATATGAGACGAAACTTAGTTTTGACTGAATCACAATTTCCATCTGAATTAAATAATGTATTTAAAAGTCTGGAAACAAATTTTTCTCCCTGGGCATTCAATCCTGCTGATAGAGCCAATTGGGCTGAAGGACTTGGAGTCAAGACAATGGCTGAAGATTCCAACTGTGAATATTTATTCTGGGTAGGATGCGCTGGTTCTTATGATGACAGATATAAAAAAGTATCCCAATCGTTCGCAAAGCTTATGCAAAAGGCTGGTGTAGAATTCAGAATTCTTGGTACGCAGGAAAAATGCAATGGTGATACAGCAAGAAGACTTGGCAACGAATACTTAGCTCAGATGTTTATGATGGAAAATGTTGAAACTTTAAATCACTACAAAGTGCAGAAAATAGTAACTGCTTGTCCACATTGTTATCATTCATTAAAAAATGAATACAAACAATTCGGTGGACACTATGAAGTTTATCATCATACAGAATTAATTGATCAGATGATATCTTCCGGTAAGTTAAGCTTGAAGCAGGAAGAAAAATCTGAAGTTACCTATCATGATTCATGTTATTTGGGCAGATACAATGATGTTTATGATGCACCGAGAAGAAGTCTTGATGCAGTTGACGGAATTAATTTACACGAAATGAAAAGAAGCAAGGACAGAGGATTCTGCTGTGGTGCAGGCGGTGGAAGAATGTTCCTTGAAGACGATGAAGGAGGAAGAATTAACGAAGAGAGAACAAAAGAAGCTCTTGCAACCGGTGCTGATACAATTGCCTCAGCCTGTCCGTTTTGTATGACAATGATGACGGACGGAGTTAAACACTTTGAAAAAACAGAAGAAGTAAAAGTAAAAGATATTGCGGAAATTATTCTTGAAAGATCTAACTAACTAACAATATATCAACCACTAATAATGGAGGAAACTATGGATAAATTCAATCAATTGGTTCAGTTCGTACA
>CAZLJI010000038.1:0-9655 GCA_964559565.1 uncultured Ignavibacteriaceae bacterium
CAGAATCTTTACTTACGGAACGGTTCATATAAACGGAAAGAAGACACCTACAAAAATTCAATAAAGAGAAAAGGGTTTCAAAAAAGAGAAAACATTTACAGATCATTCAAAATTGAAAGTGATAGTGAGTGGCTGATTCCGATTCAGAAAAAAACATATCTTCGAAATGAACAGGCAACTGTTGTAAATGTAAAGTTTGACAAAACGAAAATGCAGGAACCAGGATTATACACAGGAAGACTTACAGCTTACCGTGATGATAAATCAGGATTCCCAGAATTTGAAATGCAGGCAACAGTAGTTATTCCTTACAGATTTAGTTATGAAGATAATTACAGCAAAAGCTGGAAATCAGAAAAAGTTGAACAAGGATTATTTAAAAGATACTACATAGAGCTGCCAGCTGGTCAAACAGCAATGAATATAAAATTAGCAGCTTCTGACAATGAGTATGCAAGAGTAAGATATTCGCTGTATGATCCGGATGGACAAGGTATGAGTGTCTCATCACAGATTCACACGCTTGATAGCAAGAATGAGATAGAAGAAACTTACTTCAATCTTGAACCCGGAGTGTATGAGATAATTGTAGAGGGAATTTTCCTTGCAAAAGGAATTTCAACTTATGATCTTGTAGTTCAATTTTACGGAATTAACTGTCTCGATAATAAAGTTGTAGATGCGAATAATAACCAGCTTGAGATTGTGAATTCATTTGGTCCTGCTACAATCTATAATTTACAAGGACAGCTTACCGGTTTTGAAGTAAAACAAGATATTACATTAAACGGAAGTGAAAAATTCAGGATGCCTTTTGTTCTCAGAAAAGGTGAGCAATCTAAAGAGTTCAAGGTTGAGATGAGTAAAACTGATTATAACAAATTTACAGATATGGCTTTTTTAATTTATGACACCGATGGCGTTAAAGTAAACAGTGATGCACTAGGTTACAGCAGTGGAAGTATCACGTTGAATAACACATCTGATGCAGTCTCAACTGAATATATTTTCGAAATTGTACCGGGATTTGCTCATGAAACAAGTTCAGCTGATGTTCTTATCACAGAAGTTACAACCTTCAGCACCGAATATAGTATTAGTGTAATGGGTGAAAAAAAATCAACAATTACTTTATATCCTTCATTGCCAAAACAACTGCAGATAAACTTTGAAGTACCGAATGAATATTTTCCTGAGAACTCACAACCAGTTGGAAAAATAACTTTTGAATCTACGGCTTCTAAAAAAGCAGAATACGAACTACCAATTAAATTCAAATTCTAAAAGGAACTACTATGAGTGAACATACATCAGGAGCTATCAAGGGACTTCCGGAAAATGCTTATAGCGAGCTGAAACCCGGGGAAGAATACACTCCTTTAATGCCTGCAAACACTACTCCGCAGGAAATTACTGTTTATTCTGTAACAATGGGTTTGCTGATGGCAGTACTATTCTCGGCTGCAGCAGCTTATCTTGGATTAAAGATCGGGCAGGTTTTTGAGGCTGCCATACCGATTGCAATTATCGCAGTCGGTGTTTCAACTTTGTTGAAGATCAAGGGATCACTTGGTCAGAATGTAATTATTCAATCCATCGGTCAGAATTCCGGATTGATAGTGGCCGGTGCAATCTTCACAATTCCAGCTTTATACATTCTAAATCTTAATGCTGAGTTTTATCAAATCTTTTTAGCATCTGCATTCGGTGGAATATTAGGAATGCTATTTCTCATTCCATTCAGAAAATACTTTGTTGCAGAAATGCACGGCAAGTTTCCTTTTCCCGAAGCAACAGCGACAACTGAAATTTTAGTGGCCGGTGAAAAAGGTGGGAAACAGGCTTTGGTTCTTGTAATGAGCGGTTTGATCGGTGGTGTTTACGATTTTATAATTGCAACATTCGGCTGGTGGAGTGAAGTATTTACAACCAGAGTTTTCGGATTTGGAGAAATGCTTGCTGATAAATTCAAACTTGTCTTTCGTTTAAACCTCGGTGCAGCGGTTATGGGCCTTGGTTACATAGTTGGATTAAAATATTCTGCGATAATAGCTGCTGGTTCTTTTGTCTCATGGTATTTATTGATTCCTGTTATTTCATATATCGGTGGCGGGCTTACCGAAACATTCGGCACAGGTGCAACAAAATTAATTTCTGCAATGAGTGCAGAAGAAATTTTCAGGCAGTATGTGAGGCACGTTGGAATTGGTGGTATTGCAATGGCTGGGATTATCGGAATTATTCGTTCATCAAAAATTATACGTGATGCAATCACTTTAGGCTTCAAAGAAATATTTGAAAAGAAACATTCTAACAACGCTCAACTTAGAACACAACGTGATCTGCCGATGAAAATAATCGTAGTTGGAATAGTCCTTACAGCGATTCTTCTGTTAGTGTTCTTCTATATGGGAGTTGTATATGATATCGGCTGGGCGCTGGCTGGATTACTTATCGTGCTTGTGATTTCATTCTTGTTCACCACTGTTGCAGCCAATGCAATTGCAATCGTAGGAACAAATCCAGTGAGTGGAATGACGTTGATGACATTGATTCTTTCATCAATTATTCTTACCTCTGTTGGGTTAAAAGGAAGTTCAGGAATGATCGCTGCATTAATTATTGGCGGAGTTGTTTGTACAGCATTATCAATGGCTGGCGGGTTTATCACTGATCTTAAAATTGGTTACTGGCTTGGTTCATCTCCATACAAACAGGAAAAATGGAAATTCCTCGGAGTACTTGTATCAGCATTGACTGTTGGATTTGTAATTATGATATTAAATGAAACTTACGGTTTTGTTGGAGATGGAGCTTTAGTTGCACCACAAGCAAATGCAATGGCTGCAGTTATTCAACCTTTAATGGATCAGCAGCCGGCACCGTGGACGCTTTACATTGTTGGAGCAATTCTCGCTTTAGTTCTAACAATTATAAAAGTTACTGCACTAGCTTGTGCTCTCGGAATGTACATTCCGCTAGAACTTAACCCTCCCCTTTTAGTTGGTGGATTGATTGCTCATTTTGTTTCCACAAGAAGCAAAGATGAAAAAATCAATACTGCACGAAGAGAACGAGGGACATTAATTGCCTCCGGATTTATTGCTGGTGGAGCTTTGATGGGAGTAATAAGTGCTATTCTAAGATGGCAAGGATTAAATTGGGTTAATTATGAATGGGCAGAATCTCATTCAGCAGAATTAATTGGATTCGTAATGTTTGCAATACTTTGTGCTTATATGATTTGGGATTCTTTAAGAGGAAAACCGGATACGGAATAAATTAATTTTCGTAGGGACACAATACATTGTGTCCCTACGATTCTTATATTACATTTAAATAAGACAAAACTACAACTATCACTAAAAATGCAAAACCACCTATCAACCCATATTGAATCATTTTTATTTCTTTAGACTGTTTCTTCAAATGAAACAGAATATCGTTCTTATTATTTCCTACTTCAGTTGCAACATTCTTCGATACCGTCTTCAATTCCAGACTTAATGCTTTGCTGCTAGATTCAATCCTTGTTTCTAAAGAGTGAACTTCATTACTGACCGATAAGATTTTAGAATCTATTTTCTCCAACCGCGATGGGAAGTCAATTTTATCAAGCTTATCAATAAGAATGATAGCTCTCTCAGCAAGCTTATCGAATTCCTCTTTAAGCTTTATGATGGTGTTTATAATCTTGGAAGCAGCTTCGATTGATATCTTAGCGGTTTCAATATACTCAACCGCAGATTTTAATTTAGTAAGCTCTTCTTCAAGTTTGACTACTTCCTCTTGTAATAAGTCTTCCATTCGATATTCAATTCTAGTTGTGAAATCAAAGCGACATTAATTCAATCATTTATTACAATTTTAATACCGTAAAGATTTGAAGAAAATCAACGATTATTTGATTTTTTAAGATAATCCCTGCCTCCAGAGAGGCAGGTTTTACTAAAAAGGCAGGAATACTTAATGAGTTTTTGGTAGTATGTAGTTAGCTTGTTGAATTTTCGAATTCTTAAAAGCACGATACTATATCAGTTGCCTCAGTCTAAATTTTATATTCTTTCCTTTACTTTTCAATTCACTCACCTCAACATCCAGCCTCTCGCCTGATTTTCTAATCTTTGCCTAAGCCAGTTTATTCAGAAAAAGCAAGTACAACGTTAAGAGCAAAGGAAAAATCTCAATACAATTCTTCAGCGAATCTTTCTTTTTTTAGTAAGGTTTAACTTTACTGCAACTGAAGTAATTGACTGTTTGTTCCTTCCTAACTCTGCAGAAATTATGTTCAGCGGGGTATGTCCGTAGTTTTTTTTCAAATATTCTTTTTCTTCATCGCTCCAGGGAGTGGGACGACGGGCACTTACTCCAAGAGGACCAACGATAGTAATAATTGCATTTACTGTTCTGTTTAACCTCTGGGCAATTTCTTTAGTTGGTATTTTTTTATAATTCTGTTGTATAAATTCTTTTTCTTCTTCTGTCCAGGGCCGTCCCTTCTCGCGTAATTTTAACCCGGATCTGCTAACCATGTGAGCAACTGCACTATGAGTTAAACCAAGGTCCTTCGCAATTTCATTGTAGTCTTTTATTTTAAAATTCTTGATAAGATAATCATGCTCTTCTTTCGTCCATATGTGATGATGCTGTGGTCTTTTAAGACCCAAAGTTTGGGCCTGCAAAAGGATCGCATAGTATGATCTATTCAATAATTTAGAGATTTGTTCGAGAGTATTTTTTCTGTTTGGATATAAATCAGATAGAATATTTTTTTCCTCTTGAGTCCACTTGACTGTTCTGGGTTCAGTTAGCTTTAGGAAGTGTGCCCTTGCAAGAATTGCAGGAACAGTACGTTTAAGAGTACGCGATAAAGAAACTTTCTTCCTGTCATTGTAATGCCTTCGAAGGTAATTATCTTCCCACTGTTCCCATGTCCGGAGTCCATTACAACGTATGCCAAGTTTTGAAGCTTTGGCTATTACCGAATCCTGATTTTTATTCAATTTTTCAGCGGCGAACTTCGGCCCCTTATTTTTATAATATTTTTTTAGAAACCTAATATCGTTTTCAGACCATAGAGGAGCCGTATGCAATCCAAGTTTTGCTGCCTTCGCCATTACGGCTGCACGACTGCGATTTACTTGTTCGGCAACATATTCTGAACCTTTTGATATGTAATGCTCTTTGAGAATCTTTATATCTTCTTCATTCCATTTGTCAGTCATAGGTCCCACTTAGATAACTCTAAAAACTCTTATGGATTCTTCAACAATGCTCTTACTTTTTCAACTAGCTCACTCAACTCAATATCAAATCTCTCACCAGTCCTTCTTATTTTCATTTCACACTTGCCGTCTTTTAATTTCTTCTCACCGATAACTATCTGAATCGGCATACCAAGCAAGTCAGCGTCGTTAAACTTAAATCCTGCAGCAGCATCTCGATCGTCAAACAGAACTTGGTAGCCAAAGTTCTTCAGATCATTATAAATTTTTTCTGATGTTGAAACAACCGTCTCATTTTTCATATTCAATGCAATCAGATGAATGTCAAAGGGTGTGAGCTCTTTATTCCAGATTATTCCTTTGTCATCGTGGTTCTGCTCGACGTAACAAGCCATAATTCTCTCAACACCAATTCCGTAGCTTCCCATAACAATGGGATGTTCTTCTCCTTTTTCATCAAGGTAGAATGCTTTAAGAGCTTCAGAGTATTTTGTACCGAGCTTAAATATATGTCCAAGCTCAATTGCTGTGAACACTTCAAGTTTGTTATCACAATTTGGACAGCCTTCTCCCGATTGCACAATTCGTAAATCAGAGTACCCAATTATTGGGACATCTCGTACTAGATCAATTCCTCCAATATGAAAATCATTTTTATTTGCACCGCTGAATAGATTGTTTCTGTCTTTCAGTTTTAAGTCAGCAATGATTTTCCCATTAAAACCTATCGGACCAATCGAACCAGCATCGGCCCCAGTAATTTCCGCTAGTTCTTCAGGATGAGCAGGGCGAACATTTCCTCCAAGTATTTTGGTCAACTTCGATTCATTCACTTCATCATTTCCCTGCATCAAAATTAAAACAGCTTTGCCATCATTTATATAAACTCTTGACTTTGCACAAGCAGATTCATCTATCTTCAGATAATCACAAAGTTCATCAATCGACTTAACATTTGGTGTTGATATATCATAAACTGCTTTACTTTCTTTTTCTCTTCCAATTACGTCAACTTTAGAAGCTGCAACTTCTGCATTTGCAGCATAACCGCACGAAGAACAATATGCAACAGTGTCTTCACCGGCTTCAGATTTTACCATAAACTCCTCAGAACCTGTTCCACCCATAGCACCGCTTGAAGCACCAACAACAAAATATTTCAATCCGCATCTGTCGAAAATTTTTCTGTAAGCTTTGTCGTGTAATCCGTAGGCAACATCAAGTGCTTCGTAAGAAACATCAAATGTATAAGCATCTTTCATTAAAAATTGTCTGCCGCGAATAACACCGCTTCGTGGTCTCGGCTCATTCCTGAATTTCGTTTGAATCTGGTACCAAATCTGCGGCATATCTTTGTATGACTTAACAACATTACGAGCGTGAAAAGTCATTATCTCTTCGTGTGTAGGTGCTAAAACATATTCTCTGTTTTTGATATGAAATAAAATATCACCAAACGCTTCAACTCTTCCTGTTTCGTCCCAGATTTCTTTTGGATTCAGTGCGGGCAAATGAAATTCCTGTCCGCCGATTGCATCCATTTCTTCTCTAATAATTTGAGATACTTTTCGAACAACCCTGTAACCTAGAGGCAGGAATGAATAAATTCCGGCTCCAACCATTCTTATCATACCAGATCGAAGCATTAAAATATGGCTTGTAACAGTTGCATCAGAAGGAACTTCTTTTAAAGTAGGAACAAAATATTTATTTAATTTCATAAAGAGTTAATTTACTTAGTTTGTTATGTTTGAAGAATGAGATGTTACGACATCTCAAAAAAATGTGCGTAAAAATAGCGAAAGGGTAAAGCTATTCAAAGCAAGGAATGTTAGGGAATTAAATAATAAATGTAAGCAATGTACCCTGTTACAAGAAAAAATCCTTCGAACCTTGTTATTTTAAAACCTGTTTTGCTGAGCGGTAAAAGAATCAAAGCGGTAAAAATCATTACTCCAAAATCGACGTAACTAATACCTGCAGAACTTAGCGGTATCACTATTGCAGTGATACCAAGTATTCCAAGGATGTTAAAAATATTTGATCCGACAACATTTCCGATTGCAATATCAGATTCATTTTTATAAGTGGCTACTATTGATGTTATAAGTTCAGGCAAGCTGGTTCCTACAGCAACAATTGTTAATCCGATGATTGCATCACTTACACCAATTGCTTTTGCAATCGATATTGCACTCGTCACAAATAGGTTCGCACCTAATATCATTAATCCTAATCCACCAACTACGAATACTATGGAGACCGGGACACCAAGTTTGGTTTTCAATCCTTCTTTAAATTCATTTTCAACCTCAGCATTTTTTTCTTTTCGGGCCATCGAAATATTAACAATCGCATAAGTAATTATTCCAGCAACGAAAATTATTCCATCAATTAAACTCAACTCTCCATCGATTAAAAGAATAATCAGCAAAATACTTAGTCCGATCATAATTGGAATTTCTCTTCTGATTACATTTGCATGAACATCAAGCGGTCTGATCAGAGCAGCAATACCAAGTATCAACGCAATATTCGCTATGTTTGAACCAACAACATTTCCTAGTGAGATTGAACTGTTGCCGATCAATGCTGCTTTTAAACTTACCACGAGCTCAGGTGTACTTGTTCCAAATGCAACGACAGTTAATCCAACGACAAGCGGTGTAATACCAACCCGAAGTGCAAGTGCTGAAGCGCCACGTATTAATCCTTCAGCACCTATGAAGAGAAAGATTAATCCTCCGGCAAGATAAAGCGATGTTTCTACAAAAGTCATAAACTAAAAATCAAAGATTTCGCCAAGGAAAGATTTTCGTTTATTCTTTTTGTAATAATCATCTGAGTATTTTTTACGATCATCATATTTTCTATCATTATCAAAAAACTTTTCGGGTTCATCAAACTTTACAGATCTTTCTATAATTTTATCGAGCTCTCCTCTGTCCAACCATACACCACGACATTTAGGACAATAATCGATCTCAATTCCTTGCCTTTCGGAAATTACTAATTCACTTTCTTTACAAACCGGACAATTCATTTTTTTCCTGATTTTTTATAAGAAAACAGAAGATCTCTTAAAAAAGTTCCTTTGATTTTTATCTTTTAAGCAGATTGGGTAATATTTTCAACCAGATAAACTTTATCGTTTCTGCGGACAAGATCAGGAGTAACGAAAGTCATTTCATCTCCCTTTTGAGCTGTCTTTGCAGATTTTTCATTTACAGTAATTTTATCCAAAGTTAATTCAAGCAGACCTGTAGTTCCCCCAATAATTAAAATTTTGTCATTCAATTTAATTTTCCCGTATTCAAGAAGAACGTGAGCAGCTTTTGGTTTCTTAAAGTAATTGAGAACTTTTCCAACATACACTTTTCTTGTAGTTGCTTTGCTTCCTTCAACTCCTGCATAGTCCTCCGAAGACGGTTTACCAAAATAAAATCCCGATGAGAATCCGCGGTTATAAACTGTTTCAAGTTCTTTCAGAAATTCTATTTTCTTTTCAGATGTAAGTTTTTTCTTGTAATAAAGATCAATAGCCTTCCGATAAACTGAAACTGCCTTTGCCACATATTCAGGTGCTCTTTTTCTTCCTTCAATTTTGAATGAATCAATTCCTGCTTCAATAAGTTGATCTGTGAATTCAATTGTGCAGAGATCTTTTGGTGAAAGAACATAATCATCACCAATTAATAGTGTTTTTTTTGTTGCTGTGTCATAGACTTCATATTCTCTTCTGCACGGTTGAATGCATTCTCCTCTGTTTGCACTCTGTCCAAACAGATGATGACTCATAAAACATCTTCCGCTGACAGCAATGCACATTGCTCCGTGAATGAATGCCTCAATTTCAAGATCAGTGTTCTTTCTAATTTTTTTTATTTCTTCAAGAGAACATTCGCGTGCTAGTACAATCCTAACAGCACCAAGTCTTTTATAAACAGATGCTGAAAGTGAATTTGAAATCGAACTTTGTGTTGAAATACAAAAGGGTATTTTATTTTTATGGCACAACTCGGCAATGGCTAAATCGGAACAGATTATTCTATCAATTTTCGCTTTTTTTGCTGATGAAATAATTTTGTCTGCTTCATTCAGCTCATCTTCGAATACGATTGTGTTTAGTGTTAGATATGTTTTAACTTTCTTTGATCTGCAGAATCTTGATACTTCAGAAATTTCCTCAATAGAAAAATTCTTTGCCTTCGCTCGCATATTCAATTTATCAACACCGAAGTAAATTGCATTTGCACCCGCTTTGACTGCTGTGCGAAGCATCGTCCAGTCACCAGCTGGTGCCATTAATTCTGGTTTTTTCAATAATCTTTTCATTTTAAAAAATAGAACGCAGATTACACTGATTTGGCTGATCTGCGCTGATCAGCTCAATCTGCGTCATCTGCGTGCCATTGAATTAACTTCTCTTC
>CAZLJI010000038.1:9755-12539 GCA_964559565.1 uncultured Ignavibacteriaceae bacterium
TGCGCTGATCAGCTCAATCTGCGTCATCTGCGTGCCATTGAATTAACTTCTCTTCTCCCATATTTGAGCAATTTCAACAATAACTTTCACTGCCATTTCCATATCCTGAACTGCAACCCACTCAAGCTGTGAGTGGAAGCTGTGTTCGCCCGCAAATATGTTTGGACAAGGTAGACCCATAAATGATAATCTTGAACCATCTGTGCCGCCACGAATTGGATGCATAATTGGTTTTATTCCGAGATTCTTCATCGCCTGAACTGCATACTTCGCAACCTGCGGATGCTTAACCAGTACTTCCTTCATATTTCTGTACTGATTGATGACTTTAAACTCATACTTCGAGCCTGGAAATTTTGCGACAGCCTTCTTTGCAAGTTTTTCCAAAAGAGCTTCGTACTGTTTCAGCTTCGGAGTTTCAAAATCACGAATAATTATTTTTAACGTGGTCGCTTCTTCCATTCCATTTATGGTTGTGCAGTGTACGTAGCCCTGTCGCTTTTCTGTTGTTTCCGGTGATAACGCTTTCTTAGGTAAACTCTCCACAAACGCTGCAGCAATCTTAATCGAGTTGATCATCTGGTTTTTTGCGTAACCAGGATGAATATTCTTTCCAATAAATTTCAGCACAACCATATCAGCGCTGAATGTTTCTGACTCAACCTCACCTCTGCTTGAACCGTCAACTGTGTAAGCATATTTAGCACCGAGTTTTTTCAAATCAATTTTTTCGGTTCCTCTGCCGACTTCTTCATCAGGCGTGAAACAGACTTTTATCGGACCGTGCTTTATTTCAGGATGAGCCAGTAAATAATTTACAGCATCCATAATCTCTGCAACACCAGCTTTGTTATCGGCTCCGAGAAGTGTTGAGCCATCTGTTGTGATGATATCGAAACCTTTCATACTCTTTAGATCGGGATTTTCACTTACCTTAATGACTCTGCCCTCTTTCGGAAGTTTTATATCTCCGCCTTTATAGTTTTTATGAACAATTGGTTTTACATTTTTTCCGGTAACTGCAGGTGAAGTATCAACGTGAGCAATGAAAGCAATTGGTGGTACTTTTTTAGTTGTATTTGCCGGGAGTGTTGCCATCACGTAACCCCACTTATCCATCGCTGCATCTGTCAGTCCCATTCTTTTTAATTCTTTTGCAAGATCAGCAGAAAGTTTTTTTTGTTTTTCAGTGCTTGGAAATGAAGTTGATTCTTCATCAGATTGAGTATCGTATTTAACATAATTTAAAAAACGATCAACACAGGTGAATTTATATTTTGGATCGAACATGATTCCTCCAGATTTTCTTTTAAGGTTTAACGGTTATCTAATCTTTTAATTTCTACTCTTCTGTTTTTTGCTTTGCCTTCCGGAGTAGCATTATCGGCAACAGGCTGTTTGCTGCCAACACCGACTACTTCAAACCTAACCTGCGGTATTCCCCTTGAAACAAAATAATTCAAAACTGATTCCGCACGCATCTTTGACATTTTAATATTTCCTTCTTCCGAGCCAACGTTGTCTGTATGTCCTTCAATTCTCCATCTTGACAAGGGATATTTTTTCATCTGCTCAAGAAGTTTATCTAATTCCGGAAAAGCAGCAGGTTTAAGCTGAGCGCTGTTAAATTCAAAACTTGTTTCAGAGCTTAATATAAGTTGATTCAGATCAACAGGCGGAGGAGGTGGTGCTATTACCAACTCGCAGCCGTTTTCATCTACCTGAACACCGGGTAAAGTTCCGGGACATTGATCAAGATAGTCAGGTACTCCATCTAGGTCTTCATCTACCGGACAGCCATATTTATCAACTTCAACTTCATAAGGTGTATCAGGGCAAAGATCGAGGTAATCCGACACTCCGTCACCATCAACATCAAACGGACAGCCATATTCATCAACTGCGATTCCGAGAGGAGTGTTTGGACAAAGATCAGTATAATCAGGTATACCATCGCCATCTGAATCTACCGGACAGCCCTTTTTGTCAACAGGTGCACCTTGAGGTGTGCCTGCACACTCATCAAGATAATCGGGTACGCCATCATTATCAGAATCAAACGGACAACCGAATTCATCAACTTTAATTCCTGCCGGAGTATTTGCACACATATCTTTTGAATCAACAACACCATCGCCATCAGTGTCAAACTCGGTTAAGAAAGAATATGAAATTCCTCCCATCGCAGTAAAGAACATATCATTGCCAACACCTATTGCTTTATCATCAAGCCAGTCATTCGGGGAAATCTGAACTCCCCCATTTAAGTTAAGCGAGAGATTTTCAGTTACAGGAAAACGAATTCCTAGTTCACCAAGATAGTTCACTTCAGAAGTTGCATAAGTTCCGGCTTCATTGTTTGGTAGTTTTACTCCGCCTTCACCTTTGGGGTTGAAAGATAAACTCGCTACTCCTGCAAAGAAATATGGAAAAGCTATATCGTTTAAACTGAAGTCAATAATTACACCAGCACCGATTGTTGAAATGTTTGTCCTGAATTCAACTGGATCAAGATTTGAATCACTGCCTTTAAGAAAACCGGCGTTATAGAATGCTCTGATACCGAAACCACTCTTTGTCCAGGCAGGAAAAAAATATTCAATTGAAAGTCTGCCGAGATAATCTACACCGAGTCTGCTGTAATCAGTGCTGGCGAGAGTTGTTCCGCCTTCAACAGAAAAAACAACAGTACCCGAAAATGGATTATATCTTTGTGTCTTTGCAGTTTGCGAGTAATTCGTTGATGATAAAAGTAAAGTAGCAAGTAAAATGATGAAGGTAAAT
>CAZLJI010000039.1:0-7897 GCA_964559565.1 uncultured Ignavibacteriaceae bacterium
TTCTTAATTCAGTGATTTACTCGCAGTACAGTCCAGGTGCAAGACAAATATCTCTGGCTAACTCCGATGTAGCACTTTCAAATGATGTATTTTCTTTATTCAACAATCCGGCAGGACTTGCTCAATTGAATTGGAGAGAAGTTGGCATCTATTACTCCCCCGCTCCATTCGGTTTAACAGAATTATCAAATGGTTATGTTGCTTACAATGAGCCATTTAATTTTGGTTCAATTAGTATTGGTGGAATGACGTATGGTTTTGATCTCTACCGTGAATCAAAGGTGGTGCTTGGTTACTCTTACAATTATGAAAATATTTTATTCGCTGGAGCCACAGTTAATTACCATACTTATTCAATTCAGAATTATGGAAGTACAAGTGCTGTGTATTTTAATCTCGGCGGACTTGTTTACATACTTGATGAATTGCGCTGGGGATTTGTTGTAACTAATCTTAACCGAGCATCGATTGCTGATATTGATGACCAGATTCCTATGGTTCTTTCAACCGGTTTTAGTTATGATATTCTACAAAATTTTTCTCTGAATTTTGCTCTGGAAAAAGATATCAGTTATAATCCTTCAGTCCAATTTGGAATTGAGTATAATATAATTGAATATCTTTCATTAAGAGCTGGCACTTCAAACGACCCATCAAGATTTACAGCAGGACTCGGAATTAACTATTCAATCTTCAGTCTTGACTATGCATTCTTCACTCATCAGGATCTTGGTTTAACACACCAGGCAGGAATAATATTAAGTTTCGGAAAAGACGGAAGCCGGTCATCAGCCGTTAGACATTACTTAAATTCCAGCAAATAATATTTCCTGAGTACTTTGAAGCGATTTTTTTTCATATTGATTCTCGTTATTTTTCTTTCGAACATGGCAGTTGAAGAAATATTATCTCAGACAGATTCGACTTACCTTAGAACTGAGGAAATTCTTGAAGACATTTTGCAGGAACCAGTCGGTGATATTGATGAATCAGATTTGTATGACCAGCTGGAGCAGTTACTTCTCAACCCTATAAATATTAACACCGCAACTATCGAAGATCTTGTACAGATTCCTTCTATAGATATCTCAACAGCGAGATTAATAATCAATCATAGAAATAAGTATGGTTATTTCTTTTCATTAAACGAACTTTATTCAATTGAAAATCTCGATAAGGAACTGGTAAAAAAGATAACACCTTTTCTATATGTTGATAAAAAACTTTCTGAGGTTGTTGAACCTCCCGGAAAAATGGAGACAATAACTTCACAAACTAATGTTTCTTTAAGAAGCAGATTCATAAATGCTCTTCAAACGAATGAAGGATTCTTAGAAAACAGGTTTGAAGGAACCAAGCCAAAAATTTATAATCGCTTGCTAGTTAAGTATGGGAATCATTTCCAGGCTGGATATCTTGCAGATAAAGATGCCGGAGAAAGTGCTATTAATGAATTCTCAACTTTTCACATTGCAGTTAGTAATATTGGAGTTATTCACAGGGCAGTTATAATGGATTACTTTCTGGAGTTTGGACAGGGATTAACTTTCTGGAGTCCTTATGCATACGGTAAGGGTGCGGATGCAGTAGTTCCAATTAGAAGAAATGACCGAATAATAAGGCCCTACACAAGCTCAACTGAAAATAATTTTTTCAGAGGAGCAGCGGCAGCATTTAATCTGGGTGATTTTATTTTATCCTGTTTTTACTCGTATAACTATTTTGATGCAAATATTGATAGCACAACTGGTAAGATCACTTCAACTCCCGTTGATGGACTTCACAGAACTCCGAATGAAATTAACAAACGAAGAACGGCAAGTGAAAAAATGATCGGAGGAAGAATTGATTATAGATTTGAGAATATTTTACACCTCGGTGCTATCTACTATCAATCAAGTTTCAGTAACGAATTTCAACCAACCAATGTGTATGATATTTCGGGTGATAAGTTCAACTATACTGCAGCCTCGTATTCGCTAATGCTAAACCGACTCAACGTTTCAGGTGAGTTTTCATATAACAGCACTTCTGTAGCGTCGATAAATATGGTTCAATTTTTAGTAAGTAATAGCTTTACTTTCATCACATCAGTTAGAAGCTATCCTAGAAATTTTAATAGTCTGCACGGATATGCTTTCGGAGAAAGGAACGGTGCTACAAATAATGAATTTGGAATTTACACAGGATTTAGATGGAGAACTCCGATTGGTTTGCTAAACATTTACTACGATCAGTTCAAATTTCCTTACGCAACTTTTTTTAATCCCAACTCAACTCAGGGTGATGAATACTTAGTTGATTTCCTTACAAAGCCAATTAAAAAATTTGAGTTCAGAGCACGATATAAATATGAGAATAAGGACATTACTGAACTGGTTGACAATTCAAAAAACATCGTTAAAAGATTAAGACAAGTATTTCGGGGCGAAATTATTTATTCAATTTCTAATCAAATCAGACTTAGAGGAAGATTTGAATACAACACATTCAGAGTTGCTCAATCTGGTGAAGACGAAGATGGCTATCTGATTTTTCAGGATGTAAGATATTCGCCAACAAATAATTTTAACCTTTACGGAAGAATTATTTTCTTCAAAACCGATTCATTCGGCTCGGCGATATATGAGTATGAAAATAACCTGACAGGAGTACTAACAAATATTCCTCTTTTCAATGAAGGTATCAGGTGGTACTTTATGATCAGATACCGACCTCACAAACTAATAACTGTTTCAGCTAAATATTCGGAAACTTACAAACCTTCTGAAAAATCTCTTGGTTCAGGTGATAATATCATACCTGGAAACCTGGATAACATTTTATCGATACAAATGGATTTGAACTTTTAGTAGTATAAATTATTAACATTGTAAGAATTTTTAGCATATTCTTTATTAGCGAGTATTCTAATTCATTGCAAATCAATATATTTAGTTAGTTAAATCAAAAATACTTTTTGTGTAATCAGATTAGATAGTTAACGGATTGGATCAATCGTCGTTAAAATAATTTACACTGATAAAAGAAATAATTTCACACAGCAGTTTTAGGAATTACGAATTTCATGCAAAGCTCAAAAATAGATTTCATTTCAAAGTATAATAATCTCATTAATGTAGCTCTGGCTGCCTCTGGTGAATTTCCGGGAAATCTTTGTGATTATCTTGTCAGCGAGTTTGATGTTGAAGCCGTTGTGCTGGTAAAAATAAAGGAAAATGGATTTGAATTTTTAGGTAAATCATCGTCTGCAAAGAAATCCTACGATGTTAATTCTAAATTATTGTGCACACATTGCAACTCTTTAAATTATAATTCAACAGAAACGAAATTTGAGAGTAATCCGCAGTGCGAATTTCAGGCCAGTGATGTTGTTTTAAATGAAGCGTGTTTGCATATAAGTATCACTGATAATGAGCGCGTGTTACTTAAGATTGCCAAGAAAACTGAATTTTCACAAAAGGATAAAGACAACTTTATCATAGTTGGAAATACTATAAGAAATTTATTACGACTTTGGATGGGCAAAAAAGGAAGCTTAAGTAATTCAGTTAGCGAGATAATTGCCTCAATCAGTTCTGAGTTAAGAGCCCCAACTAATAGTATTCTGGGATTTGCCTCCCTGATCACTGAAGAGAAGCTATCACAGGCACAAATTGAATACCTTTCTACTTTAAAAGAAAATTCTCACGAATTACTCTCTCTTATAAATGATGTTATCGACCTGGCAAAACTTGAGACTGACAGAAGCAGTTCTGAATTAACGCAGGTAAATTTAGCACAATTTTTCAATGAGATAATAAAAGTTTTTGAAAATCAAATTGATCGGAACAAAATAGAAATTATCACAAATATTGATAAGAACCTCCCTGTGTCAGCAAGAGTCAATCCAAATAAACTAAGATATATTGTTGTTAATTTATTCACTAACTCATTAAGATTAACCGAGAGAGGAAAAATTACTTTAGGCATTTTTTCTTCTGAAAAAAATCAACTCAAAATAAGAATTTCTGACACAGGAACAGGATTACGTGCTGACAAGCTGAAAGAAATCTTTACACCATACTCACTTGTTGATCAGTACGTTAACACGATCGGTAACACAACTGGTCTTGGCCTAACTCTCGTCAAAAGATATATTGATTTTCTAAATGGCGAAATCGAAATTTCCAGTACAATTGGAAAGGGCACAACATTTAATCTTAATATACCAGTAGAAGAGATAACTGCGATTGAAGAACAGATAAGCATATTACCAAAACCTGACTTTACAAATAAAGTGTTGGTTGTTGAAGATGATTATGCAACTTCTAAATTACTTGGTAACTATTTAAATAAATGGGGGTACGAACCAACAATTGTAAATTCAGCCGAACAAACTTTAAAGATTCTCGAGAAAGAACAATTTCTTGCGATATTAATGGATATAGTATTGCCAGATGCAAATGGTTTAGAACTTCTGCAGCGAATCCGCGAGATTAAAAATTCTAAAAAGACACCTGTGGTTATCTGTTCAGTAGAAGCTGAACAACAGAAAGCATTCTTGATGGGTGCAGTTGAGTACTTTGTTAAACCAATTAATTATAAATTTTTAGTTGAAGTTTTAGCTCACTATCGGCTTCGAAAAGATTCTCACATTCTGATAGTGGATGATGACATTCCTACTTTAAATTTAATAAAAGAAGCCGTTGAGCAAGCTGGATTCAAAGCAGTTGCTCAATCAGATTCTACGAGAGTGATGGATCTAATTCAAAATCTTTCTCTTGATCTTGCCATAATCGATCTTGAAATGCCTGAAATAAGTGGCGTAGAACTTATTGAGATGATCAAAACCAATGAACAGTTTAAAAATCTGCCCATTATCATTTATACGGGCAAAGAAGGTTTGGATGACGATATTAAAAGAATAGACGGATTGTTTGAAAACTTATTGCATAAGAGCAGCACAAACATTGAAAATCTGCAGGACACAATTACTGCTATGATTAACCGTTATGAAGAGCCATCAAAACCTGAAGAAATTAAAAAGAAAAAGGATTCTGTTAGAATTTTATTGGTGGAAGACTACAAACATTCTCAGATTATTGTAACTCGTCTGTTAAAGAAAAATGATTTTGATACAATTGTAGTTGTTGAAAACGGACAGGAAGCACTTGATGCCGTTAAGCAGCAGCATTACGATCTAATCTTGATGGATATGCAAATGCCGGTAATGAATGGTTTTGAAGCAACGAGGAAAATCAGGGAACTTAATGAATATAAAGATACACCAATCGTCGCATTGACTGCTTTCGCAATGAAGGGTGACAGAGAAAAATGTCTTGATGCTGGTGCTACCGACTATATCCCAAAGCCTATTGACAGTCACGAGTTTATACAAAAAGTAAAATACTACACCGAGAATAAGCTGGTTGCTAAATCGTAATACTGAGTTCATTACCTACTTAGCTTTTTACCCATTTACTTTTTTATCTTTGGTCTCACTTTTTTCTATTATTTAAATTGTAATGATTAATACAATACCACGTGTTCGATTTGCCCCGAGTCCAACTGGATATTTACATATTGGCGGGCTAAGAACTGCTTTGTACAACTATCTTTTTGCAAAAAATAAAAATGGCAAACTTATACTTAGAATTGAGGATACTGACAGAAAAAGATTCGTTGAAGGTGCTGTAGAAAATCTTATTGACACTCTTAGTTGGGCAGGTATTACTTTCGATGAAGGACCGGTTATGGGTGGGGAATCAGGACCATATTTGCAGTCAGAACGTCTTCCCATTTACAAAGAACTTGTTGAAAAATTAATAGCTGAACAAAAAGCATATTATTGTTTCTGCACACCTGAACGGCTTGAGCAATTAAGAGAAGAGCAGCAAAAGTTAAAATTACCCCAGGCAAAATATGATAAGCATTGTCTTTCATTATCAAAAAGTGAAATCGATGAAAAATTGAATTCAAATGTACCTTATGTAATAAGGTTAAATGTTAAGCCAGATCAGAAAGTAATTTTTAATGATGTGATTCGAGAAACCGTAGAATTCGATACCAACAATATTGATGACCAGGTTTTATTAAAAAGTGATGGATATCCAACTTATCATCTTGCCAATGTTGTGGATGACCATCTGATGGAAATTACTCATGTTATCAGAGGTGAAGAATGGCTTTCTTCTACCCCAAAACACATAATTCTTTATGATTATTTCAGCTGGGAGAAACCAGTATTTGCTCACCTTCCACTTTTGCTTAATCCCGACAAATCAAAATTAAGCAAAAGACAAGGAGATGTTGCGGTTGAGGATTACAAAGATAAAGGTTACCTGAAAGAAGCTCTCATCAATTTTGTTGCTCTGTTAGGTTGGAATTTTGGTGATGATAAAGAATTTTATGAAATGAATGAACTGATAGAAAATTTTTCTCTTGAAAGAGTGCACAAAGCGGGCGCAGTCTTCAATCTTGAAAAATTAAATTGGCTTAATTATGAGCACTTGAGAAGAAAACCTGATGCTGAAATCCTAAAAATGTTAAGAAAAGAGATTAGTAAATCAGAATTCAGCTCTAACATTTATAGCGATGAATATCTTTTAAGAGTGATTGGAGCGATGAAAGAAAGAGTTTCATTTGTAAAAGAATACTTAACAAAAAGCACGTACTTCTTTCAAGCTCCTGAAAGTTATGAAGAACAAAATCTTAAGAAAAGATGGCAGGAAGATTCAGCAGAATTGCTCAATAAATTAAGAGAACGATTTGAAGCATTAGTAAATCCATCAAAAGAAGATTTTGAAAATGCACTTGAAGAGATTGCAAGCCAGCTAAATATTAATAAAGGAAAGCTAGTCCATCCATTAAGGATCGCAATCTCTGGAGTAGGTGAGGGACCAGGAGTTTATGATATTGTAACCGTTCTTGGAAAAGAAGAAACTATTTCCAGGATAAATGCTGCATTAAATAAATTGAGGAAATAATTTATTTTTAAGAATATGAGTCAAGAAGAAACAAAAAACGAAAGCAAGAAACAAACAAACTTCATTCGCGAAATTATCGATGAAGATCTGAAAACTGGTAAGCATACAAAAATTCATACGAGATTTCCCCCTGAACCTAACGGCTATCTTCACATTGGACATGCAAAATCTATCTGTCTGAATTTTGGTTTAGCAATAGACTACAATGGTTTGTGCAACCTTCGGTTTGATGATACAAATCCGACTAAAGAAGAACAGGAATACGTTGATTCAATCAAAGAAGATATTAAATGGCTTGGTTTCGACTGGGAGGACAGAGAATATTATGCTTCAGATTATTTTGATCAGTTGTATGAATATGCAATTAATCTGATTAAAAAAGGAAAAGCTTATGTTGATTCATTAACCGCTGATCAGATAAGAGAGACGAGAGGAACGCCAACCGAAGCAGGTAAAGAAAGTCCATCCAGAAATCGTAGTGTTGAAGAAAATCTTGAGCTGTTTTATAAAATGAAAAATGGTGAGTTTAAGGAAGGTGAATATGTTTTACGAGCTAAAATTGATATGGCATCTCCAAATCTGAATATGCGTGATCCCGTTATGTACCGTATTCTTCACAAATCACACCACAGAACAGGAAGCAATTGGTGCATCTACCCAATGTATGATTGGGCTCATGGTCAATCAGATTCAATTGAAAGAATAACACACTCGCTTTGCACATTAGAATTTGAAAACCATCGTCCACTATATGATTGGTTCGTTCAAGAGCTTGAGATTTATCCACCCCGACAGATTGAGTTTGCCAGACTTAATCTTAGCTACACGATTATGAGCAAAAGAAAACTTCTTTCACTCGTTGAAGGAAAATTAGTTGACGGCTGGGATGATCCAAGAATGCCAACTATTTCCGGATTGAGAAGACGCGG